>JAQZAZ010000292.1 GCA_029239355.1 Sphingobacterium sp. | reverse complement strand
GTGAAAATCCTTATCTTTGGACAAATTGTTTTTGCAGAAAATCTAAATGGACAACCAACTAAAGGATATATTTTTTCAATTGTTACGAATAGGTCTATGGGGAGAGGGTACTCTATCCCTAGATCGACCAATGACCATCCATGATTGGAATAAAATACATCGGTACGCCATTAACCATACGATTGAAGGTTTAATTTACGATAGCTTTGCATATTTGGAAGAAAATCAGCTTCCGCCACAATCGCTACGTTTAAAGTGGGCTGTACGCGTTGACCAGATTGAACGGCACAATGCAAAAATGAATAGTGTTATTGTGGAGCAGTTTACTGCTTTCAGTGCGCAGAATATTCGCCCCATTTTGCAAAAAGGGCAGGGTGTTGCATCGTATTACAGAGTTCCCAACCATCGGATTAGCGGTGATATTGATTTCTGTTTTGAAGACGAGGGCTATGCAAAGGCACGAAATTTCCTAAAGGAAAATCAGATTAAATTTCAGGATATGGCAGGCTTCAGCTTAGATTATGACTTTAAAGGAATTCATATCGAGCATCATAAAAAGACATTTGATTTTCGTAGTCCACTTAAAAGAAGTTACCTCAATAAAATTTTGAAAGAATATAAGGGAAAGCAGCAGACCGTATTAATAAATGATGTTGCCGTGCGGTTACTAGCTCCAGAACTGCAATTATTGCAAGTCAATATACATATATTAAAGCATCTGATCACTTATGGGATAGGACTGCGCCAGTTTTGTGATTCCGCAAGACTTTATTTTTCAGTCGCTTCTCAGATCAATAATGAAGCGCTGCAACAGATCTACGCAAAAACCGGTATCCTGAAATGGATTCATCTCCTGCATAAGCTGTTGGTTGAGAACTTAGGTCTTCCTAAAAATAAACTACCTTTTCCTTATCCGAAAGGCCTTGAAACTGATTGGATGTTCGATGAAGTATGGTATTCTGGAAATTTTGGTTTCAATGATGAAAGGTATAATAACGGTAAAGAACTGAAACTATTCACATTACCAGATTCGCCCAAACGTCTATGGCAAAATTTCAAACGTTATGTCAAGTATGCCCCAGAAGAAGCTATCGCCTTCCCTTTACTCCATGCCTACGCGAAACTGGTAAACAAAAATCGAGATTAAAAAAGCATATCTTTTTTAGGGCAAAAAGATATGCTCATATATTTTATTAAAAATCTAGATATATACTCTCATCCACCACTTTCTTAATAGGCCACAATCGTTGTGGATAATGCCCATCTGCGATCAATTGTTGTATACTTTGCTGCACCTGTTCCTTATCTTCTTTGTAGGTTACCCCAAACCATTTTGCATCTGTAGGAAGCACAGCGAAATTCGCCAAACCCTGCTTCACCATATAGTCTGGCAAATCCGGAATAAAGAATTCTGCTTTTGGATTTTCGTAATTCTGCTCAACGAAAGCAGGAAATAAAGCGCGGGCAACTTCAAATATTTTAGGTGTAAATCCCCAGAAATTCATTGAAACCCTTGTATTGTCTGGAAGGGTTGTTTCACTTTCCTCCTGCGCATATACTATTTTTTCATCCTTACGGTAGATATTGGTCCTTTCATTCACACTTTGTAGATGATCTGCATCATTGACTTCACATACACCGCGAGATACATAACCAAAATCAGATAGCGTATTTCCCACTTCAAATCCTACCAAAGCCATCTCCTGATCAGTAGCTCTTTCCCGGAGAAAGTCAGCCATTTTTTGAAAGGCATCGTAACCATAAAAATCATCCGCATTAATCACACAGAACGGACGGTCCACGGCAGATTCAGCACTCATCACCGCATGCCCCGTACCCCATGGTTTCTGCCGCTCCACAATACGATCGACACCAAACTTGCTTAAATCAAAATCCTGGTACACGTACTCGACTTCAACGGTATCCGGAAGTTTGTCGCCAACGTTATTCTTCATTACCTCCAGAAATTCCTCGCGAATGACAAAGACCACTTTGCCGAAACCAGCACGTATCGCATCGTAAATGGAGTAATCAATTATTTTTTCGCCAAATGGGCCAAAGCTTTCTACTTGTTTAGCCGAACCATAACGGCTTGCCATCCCGGCAGCCAGGATAACCAGAATTGGCTTTTGGTTATTCTCTCTATTATTTATCATGATGGATTTGTTATCAATAAAAATACCTTATTCTACTGTTACAGATTTTGCGAGATTACGTGGTTTATCCACATCGACAGCACGTTCGACACCGATGTAATAAGACAGCAATTGCAATGGGATTACGGATAGTAAAGGAGCCAAAATTTCATCGGCCTGAGGAACAACAACATAGTCCTCTGCTAATTCAGCAGCTTGTGTATCACCCTCAGAAACGACTGCGATCAAACGCCCTTTGCGCGCTTTGATCTCTTGCATATTGCTTACAATCTTTTCATAAAATGGGTCTTTTGTAGCGATAAATACCACAGGAAGTGTTTCATCCACTAAAGCTATAGGACCATGCTTCATCTCTGCAGCAGGATAACCTTCGGCATGGATATATGAAATCTCTTTCAATTTTAATGCCCCTTCCAAAGCGATTGGAAAATTGTAACCTCTTCCTAAGTATAAGAAATCCGATGAGCCTCTATATTTATCAGCAATAGCCCTTATTGTTTCTTTTTGCGTTTTCAATATCCAGTCGACTTGTTCAGGAACCTTAGCCAATCCTTCAATCAATGTTTTAAAACGCTCATCCGATATTGTTCCTTTTAATTGGGCCAGACGTAGGGCAAAAAGTTGTAACACCACCAACTGCGCCGTAAAAGCCTTAGTACTTGCTACGCCAATCTCTGGTCCGGCATGTGTATACGCACCTGCGTCCGCCAAGCGTGCAATAGAAGAGCCTACGACATTGACAATACCAAATATCGTCGCACCTTGTTTTTTCGCCGTCTCCAGTGCTACTAGTGTATCAGCTGTTTCACCACTCTGGGAAATAGCCAGGATGACATCGTTCTCATCAATGATTGGATTGCGATACCTAAATTCAGAAGCATATTCTACTTCAACATTTACCCGACACAGTTCCTCGATAATATATTCGGCAACTAAACCTGCATGCCAGCTAGTCCCACAAGAGACAATGATGATACGACGTGCTTTCAATAATTTATCCGAGATACTATCTAAGCCACTTAAGGTAACCCGTAGCTGCTCGGCATCTAAGCGTCCTCTGAAAGAATCAAAAATTGTCTGCGGCTGTTCAAAGATTTCCTTCAACATGAAATGTTCATAGCCTCCTTTTTCAATCGCTTCAAGATCAAGATCGAGTCGTTGAACGAAAGGTGTGATGGTTTCATTGCCATAATTTTTGAGAATCAATTCATCCGGACGAACGATGGCCATTTCATAGTCATTGATATATACGACATCTTTCGTATAAGCAAGCATGGGAGAAGCATCCGAGCCCAAGAAATGACCTTTTTCCCCTACACCAATAACCAAAGGTGATCCCTTACGGGCGGCAATTATGGTATCTGGTAATTGCGGGTCGATGAGTAAGATCACATAAGCCCCCGTAACGCGTTTAAGTGCTATACGCACCGCTTCTTCAAGCGAACAATTATTATTAATTTGGATATCCTCGATAAAGTTAACCAGTACTTCGGAATCTGTATCACTTTTAAAATCATATCCTTTTTGCACTAAATCAGCTTTTAATTGACCATAATTTTCAATAATGCCATTATGGATCAAAGCGATTCTTCCAGAGCCCGACAAATGCGGATGCGCATTACGATCACAAGGTTCACCATGCGTTGCCCAGCGTGTATGCCCAATACCGACATTTCCATTTATATTTTTACCTAAGGCTTCTTGTTCCAGCGCAGCAACTTTACCTTCTTTTTTATAGAGATTGATTGCATTCTGATGCAAAAGAGCAACACCAGCA
>JAQZAZ010000008.1 GCA_029239355.1 Sphingobacterium sp. | reverse complement strand
TTAATGAGCACAAATCTTTCAGGGTCAAGAGGCGTGCTTAAACATTACTGAATAAAATTCGTGCCCTTAGGCCTACATCCATAAAAAATGGGCTTTTCTCTTAAATTGAAAAGCCCATTTTTTGGTTTAGCCGACATGTGTATAACCGATTTCCCTAATCGGTCAATACATTTACTTTAGGCATCACAAATTGCGTATTTTCTTTTTCTCCCCTCGGTGTACCAAAGTAAAAATAGAGTGTCCGGTCTATTTTTTTATCCATTTGATTCGGTTCTCCTGCAGGTCCATTCACTGCTGCATTACCATTTATCCCCAGGGCCAACTTTGTTCCAATAGGAGGAATAGCGTCCAAAAAGGAAATATCTCCAGTAGGCAATTGCGGATATCCTTTGGGACCTGAAATCCCATAAAATTCGAACAGCCGCAGAAATAGATCATCTTGATCTGTTGCGACCAAAAACTTGCCTTGCACGGTATTGAATTGTACCCAACTGACATCCGAAAAGTAGCCTTTAAATTCAGGAAATGTCCATGGACCAATACCGGCTTTTCCATCATTGTACATTTTTTCCCATGTATTAAGCGTGACACCTTGCAACCTATTCTTCCATATGCGATAAGGGCCATTGCCTAGCCATTTGGCACCGATAATATAGTTTTCAGGAAAGTTGAAGCTTACTCCCGCATAAGGTACTGCTTTTTTCATATTGTAGGAATAATCGAGTTTCAACCAACCATCCGGACGCATCGTCCAACGGATAAAGCTTAGATTACCATCAAACATAAACTCGACCACCTCATTTTTTCCTTCTCGCCAACGTTTAGTGCTCTTCAGCTCTGACTGACCATCGATAAGCACCGGACCATTATTGAACGCTAATTTCATGCTATAATCATTGGCCAGATCAACCAATAATCCTGTTTTTTTAGAAACAAAAGCGGTTATTCCATTTGCCTTAAGGATATAATTCACACTGTCTTCTTTCGCTTCAACATCCGTAAAAGATTTCAAAGGTAGGATTTCAGTAGTCAATGTTTGATTGGATTTTACCCGCCATGTCCAGGTATAAATTTCCGCACCCTGTGGATCAGTAGCTGTCAATATAAGTGCATCATAATTTTTCCAGTCATTAGGCAAATTCAACTGCAAAGCCCCCTGTTGCGTAGGAGCCACTACGGGACTATTTACTTTTAGGTTTAGCACCGAATCCATGCCCGATTCATCCGCATAGGGCTGTTGATAAGTAATCAGTTTACCCTCAAATTGACACGCTTTTAGATCGGTAAAGTGGAAACGATTTTCCACCGGAATAGTTCCATTGAAATCAGCAGGTAATTTCTTCATCGTAATATGCACAGGTGCATAGATCTCCCGAATGGCATAGAAACTTCCTTCTTTTTCACGACGGGGTCCAAGGATTCCGTCCGGGGCATTTACCCGGTTGACATCAATCACATTATTGAAATCAGTACGTACGATACCCTCATCCGCAAAGTCCCAGATAAATCCGCCTGCACCCAATTTGGCCTTCCAGTGCAACTCCCAGATATCTGCTAATCCTGCTGCGGCACCACCGTCATCCTGCGCATGGAGAAATTCGGTCGGCATATAAATATTCGGCCCCTCGAGAATTTTTTTGGTCGAATAAAAGTCTTCATAATGGTTGCAGTCGATTCCATTGATTGCATTCCCAGGTCTATGGTGTGCATGGATCACAGTTCGTGCGGAAAGATCATATTTTTTGTACTCGTCTACGAGTTCTTTATTGTGCCCGCCTTCATTACCATTGCTCCAAAGTATAATGGAAGGATGGTTGGCATCGCGGATCACCATTTCTTGCACCAGCTTTTTGCCCACAACGGTACTGTATGCCTTTTGCCAGCCCGCCAATTCATCCAAAACATATAAGCCCAATGAATCACAATAGGCTAGAAATGATCGATCAGGCGGATAGTGCGAACAACGAACGGCATTCATATTCATTTCTTTGATCAATTTCACATCATTCAGGTCCAATTGGGCATTCACCGAACGTCCGGTTTCGGGCCACCATACATGACGGTTGACACCCTTCATCTTCACTTTCACACCATTGATATAGATGCCATCTCCTTGGCGCACTTCGATCGTCCTGAAACCAAAACGATCCCGATATTGATATCCTTTATTCTTGCCATTTACTAGCGTGTACGTAACTTGATATAGGTTTGGCGTTTCCGCTGTCCATAGCAATGGTTTCTTCACTTTCATCTCGAGCAATTTCACTGAATCTTGCGAAGTAATCGGAAATTTCTGAGCTGCGATCACATTCCCCTTTAAATCTTTGATCTCTACCAATAGATCATTTGCTTTAGACAATCCCTCCAAATGCACATTGCTTCGAAAAGTTCCGTCTGCTTTTGCATCAATAGCCGTCCAGCTGATGTGTTCCTGTGGCGTCGCCTCGAGATAAACGGGTCTATAAATTCCCCCAAGAATCCAATAATCGGCTAGACGTTCGGCATTGTTCACGGATTTATCGGAAGACATTTTCGATACAGTGGCTTCTAATATGTTAGCCTTATCAAAAGTGATCTTGTCGGTAACATCGTACTTAAACTGATAGAAAGCACCTTGATGGATATCTCCAGCCAGCTGACCGTTGATCTTGACTTCGGTATCCGTCATCGAACCTTCAAAAACCAGGGTTATTTTTTTACCTTTCCAGTTTTTTGGAACCGTAAATTGATGCCGGTACAGACCTTTCTCATCGTGAAATACAAAATTCTTTCCATAGGTTACATAATCCCGTCCATAGTTATAAGCCCCAAATCCCTGCTGTTCCCAATGACTCGGCACCGCAATCTTATCCCATTTCCCTGCTTTACGTCCTCCTGTGACCCAGAAGTCCCAATTGACCGTGTGAACATTGTCTGTTCCCGAAAGATAATGTATTTCTTTCGCCGTCTGTGCAGAGACCATCAGGACAGTCACGGCGCATAGCAAGGCAAGCAAGACAATTCGAATTTTAAGCATAGGTTTATTTATTGAGTTTGCAAACCCCTAAAGTAAAAAGTTCAGGACACTTAAGTGTCCTGAACTTACCTGAATTATTGTAATTCCCTTTTATGGCGATCCTTAATGGCAGGCTACGGGTTCAGGATAATCTCCTGTCGCCATTCCTTTGACCAACTGGCCACAGTTGCGCATTGAAGCTGCATAAGGATTTTCAATCTCTTTTTCATAACTCAACCAATAAGCTTTTTCCATCGGACAATATTGTAAGTAGACGGCTTCATCTGTACATTTCATCGTTTCCATAATGGTAAATAGGGATTGTGTCACCGCAGAAAAAGACGTCTTCATCGCCTTCATATCCTCTGCAGATTTCAGGCTGGCAGCATCTGACTTCATCGTCTGACTGACCTTCTTTAAACGCATCATATCATCGAGCTGTAGACCTTTGAGGCGAAAGTTCTGTACTTCTTTTTCTAATTGAACGACATGCCCCTTACTTCCTGCAAAGTTCTCATCCGTAATATCTTTTTTAACTTCCATGTAGGCATTAAATAACCGGTCACGTTGCGCCTGTGCCGCATCCTGTCCATGGCTTGACTGACAGGAAATCATCATGAAAGCGATCAAACATGTTGCATAAATTTCTTTTAAGCTGTTTTTCATTTTAGTCTTTGTTTATTTGATTTTGAATACGTTTAATCTCCAGCAACATTAAATCTAAATGTTGTTTATTTAAACTACTTGTCTGTTTTGTGGAAAGTTGTGTTATCTGTTGAACTAAGGCAGGTAGATAAGTTCGGACGTAAAGTTGTACATCGCTACGTTGTGCCTGCGTAATGATATCTGACCCTTGCGCAATTTTAGGATTGACGATTTGATTCACCTTTTCTAAAAAGTAACGTTGCTGCCCACGTTTGAATGCATCTATCCGCAAATCCCCACCAGGTAAGGTCCAAACACCTTGACTAATGTCATTCAAATATTCTTCAATTCCATAGGCGTTTTGAGCATTCAAGGACTTCATATAAACGTTATAAAGTAGTCCAGGGCTCATCAACATGTTTAACATCTGTTCTTGTTGATCCGTGATTTCTTTATTGGCATCTTTTCCAATCAGCTCCTGAATATTCTGTGGATATAACCACAGTGGAGGTGTGAACACATGGTCGTTTACATATTGAACTGCAGCCTTTACTTTCTCTCTAGGAACAGCTGCATAGACAGCTCCATTTTGACCACGTACCTTATTGGTAATCTCCTGGTTTCCGATATTTTTCAATACATGATAGAGATAACGATTAAATTGTCCACGCACGGCTTTATGCATATCTTTGAGGTTACTATAATCATCCCCAGGCTCATTCGTCCATTCCACCAAATGCGCAACGACTCTTTTCAGGTTTTTAATACCATAGGTGCTTGCCAACATCGAATCATCACCGAGGTCTTCCTTCTGACTACGTGGATCTTCATCATTTCCTTCACCACCAAACCATAACTTCGGATTGGCAGTCAAGCTATCAGTCACTTGCTTTTTGAGGTAAATCTCTTCGTCTTCGCCATTCGGAAATTGTGGTAGATACTGATACCCCCATTGAATAGCCCATTTATCATACATACCTACACGTGGGTATATACCAGACAGTCCTACACCATCTTCAGGTTGTGCGACATAGTTGAAACGTGCATAATCCATAATGGATACCGTATGTCCATTTTTTTCTACCCATTTCTTATCGCGCAATTTCTCGACCGGTGTTTGGCTACTTGCCCCCATATTGTGACGCAGACCTAAACTATGCCCCACTTCGTGCGATGAAACGAAGCGGATTAACTGCCCCATCACCTCGTCATCCAGCTGCATTTTTTGAGCGGCCTTGTTTAATGGCCCTACTTGTACCATAAACCACTGTTGGACAAGTTTCATGACATTATGATACCAGCCGACATGCGCTTCGATAATCTCACCGCTTCTAGGGTCTGAAATCCGCGGGCCATAAGCATTTGCTTTTTCAGAAGCAAAATAACGAATCACGGAAAAACGCGCATCTTCTAGGCTCATGGTCGTATCTTGCTCTGGCCATTCTTTGCCTACGATTGCATTTTTAAATCCCGCTTGTTCAAATGCCTTGTTCCAGTCATTGATCCCCGCAATTAAATAGGGTCGCCATTTTTTAGGTGTTGCTGGATCGATATAATATATGATCTGCTTTTGAGGCTCAACCAACTCACCCTTTAAGTAGCGTGCCACATCTTTCGCCTTGGGTTCAAGACGATAGCGCTGAATAAAATTCAATGCTTTTGAACGCTGATCTTTATCCGTGAATAGGATATACTTGTTCGCGAAATAACCTACACGCTCATCGAAGATCCGTTTTTTCATCGGCACCTTTGGAAGCAGTACCATGGAGGTATTAGTTGTAAACGTCATTGCCCCAGTCAAACTTGCCGCTGGTGTGCCAGATGTCGACGAATAGGTTTTTGTTGTTTTTACTTCCAAATTAATGGGAAAGACCTTCATGTCTGTAATGAAAGATCGGTCATCCGCTAACGATGATAATTTATTTTCACTTTTTATCTTACTATCAAATGAAAGTGCCGAATTGTCCTTTCTAAAAAGATCTGTCACCTCCACCAAATAACCATTGCTTGCCGCATTAAGTCCTTTGATATCTAAAATAGCAAGAATAGGATCCTCCTGCGACTGTATTAATGCTGTGCGAATGGCATCCGTCTCCGGTGCATCCTGTCTATAGATTGCCGCCCGTAATTGTATACGATCACCCAGACCTTTTTCAAAATAAAGTGTCTGCTCATTCAACTTTTCTCCGCCATACATGGAGAAGCCCTGTGGAGCTGAAACCAAACGTGTTACCGTCAGAAAATAACGGTTCAATAAGCTATCCGGTATTTCCAGATACCATTTCTTTTCGGACTCTACGACATTAAAAACGCCAGACCGAGCGACTTTTTTCTTATTTAAAATCTTACTGTAGGCATCATTTAGATCATTTTTTGATTTTACAGTGTCGGTCTTGCTCGTGTTTTGTTGGGCTTGAACCATACCGCCAGACAAAAGCAAGGCAAGGGTACTATAGATAATTTTGTTTTTCATGTGTAATATTATAGCATATATTAAAACGGTACTGTCTCATCTGTGTTTAACCGCAAATTTGGATTTAACTTCATGACATCCAATGGAAATGGAATGATGTACATCCTTGAATTTGGTGCCAATTTATAGGTCTTTTGCTCCACAGTTTTATTGACAATCGGGAATACACGCACGAGTGTTTTTGCGTAGTCGGGTTCTAGGTTCAAGCGTTTCAAATCGAAAAAACGATGGAAACCGATTGGCAATTCCCGACGGCGTTCGTTAATGACCAAATCCATCACTTCCTTGCGCGTTGCCGGTACTGCTAAAATTGCTTTATCCCCTTCTATCCGAGTTTTGCGCAAGGTATTCAACATGTTAATCGCATTGGCAAATTGATCCTGACGCGCATAACATTCGGCCAACATGAGATAGAGTTCCGGTGTTTTCAAACCCACCGTGGGAAAGAAAAAGGCAGTATACCTTACGTTGTAGTAGCTTGCCCCGGCGCCAATATCTAGAAAGCTAGCATTTGATTTAGTATAAAATAAACTAAAGCGCTTGTCTTCTTTGTCAAACAAACTGGTCAACTCTGGACTCAAAATGTAACTATACCCGAAGTTCATCTCATTATATCCTGTTACATACATATAGCTCAATACTTCTGGGTTATTTTCAGCGATTATTGGCGTCTTACTTGGTCCACCTAACTTTTCATACTGAACAAGATCAATTAGCCGCCCATTAAGCTGCAATGCTTTTTCGGCAGCAGCTTGTGCTTCAACAATTTCTCTTTTGAAAAGATGCACCTTTGCCTTCAACGCATAAGCAAAGGCCAAAGATGGATGATAGGGATTCGTAGGCTTTTCCTGCAGGTACGGCAAAGCATCCTCGATATCCTTTTGGATAAAATCATACACCTGCTGTACCGTGGACTTCATCGGTTTCGCTTCCAGATCATATTTATCCATAATGCAGATTCCACCATCCTGAGCTGCCGTATTAGCATCATAAGCTTTTGCATAGACGTTGATCAAATGAAAATAATCAAAGGCCCGAAACATCTTAGCCTCCGCCTTGGCGAGCGATTTTAACGCAGCATCTCCTGTGCTTTCATCAACCAGTGAGATAATCATATTCCATTGGGCTATATATTTATAGCATTGGCTATAGAAATTGGACGAATTTAGACGGCTCACACGATCCTCCTGCTCTTGGAACAAAAAGTTGATCGTATTCATATTAGGTGTCAAACCGATTACATTTGATTCCTTCATATACTGGTCATCAACCAAATATTGAAAGTTATTGATAGGATATCCTCTATTGGGATAAGCAACCAAATCGTAATAATCTTGTGCGGTACTCACCAATTGTGAGCCCTTTGGCGTTATATCGAGGTATTTATCGCAGGCGGAAAAAAGCACTAAAGAGGCAAATGCCACTGCTAAAGTTTTAAAATTCATCTTAAATTCAGATTAAAAAGTTAGTGAAAGTCCCATGAGGAATGATTTAGCCAATGGAAAATTACGTGTTCCACTATTGAGCGAATAAGCTTCTGGATCGATATCTTCACCAGCGGCACTCCAAGTCCATAAATTATTCACCTGCAAGGTCAATTTTACGTTGTTCATCCCTGCTTTCTGAGCTAATTGTTTTGGTAATTGGTAACCGACTGCAACATTTCGCAGCTTCACGTAATCTGCCGAAACGATCTGCTTATCGCTATATCGCCATAAGGTAGATACTCTATCCGCATAGGTAACTAATTGTTCCGGGTAATCAACCACCAATCTTGGATAATCGTTATCGGCACCTGCTGCCCATCGATTGACCAAGCCCGCATTTGTCAGTTCATTACTACCCAAGTCGATTGCATCTTTACGCAGTTTATGTCCACCAGAGAACACAAACATAGCCGAAAGATCGAAAGATTTGTAACGCAAACGCTGGTTGATAGAGCCCGTATATTTAGGAAACAAGGTTCCCATATTTACCAGTGCATCCGGTGAGGTGATTTCTTTGATGTTTGTTGGTGTACCATTCTCATCAAAAACAACATTTGATTCGCCGTTTTGATCCAGAAAATAAGGATAGCCATTCACCATTCCTCCGTATCGATAGGCCATAATCGAGTTATAGCTGCTTCCTTCAAAAAAGTAATTACTTGGTGAGCCAACATACGATTGGGCTGTAGATGTTAAGCCGTTAACTTTCTCGACCTTATTCTTATTAAAGGAAAACACCAACTGTGTGCTTGCTGTTAAATCTTTCTTTTTCAACCATACACCATTGATATTAAACTCAATCCCTTTATTGCGGAGTGCGCCATTGTTAATCACACGCGAGCTGGCTCCTACGGTAGGATCCAATATCGAGTTAATCAACAAATCCGAACTATACCGATTGTAAATATCGACGCTTCCTGATAAACGATTGTCTAACAAAGAGAAATCCAATCCCAGGTTCGTTGTTTCTGTTTTTTCCCAGCGCAACATCGGGTTGGGCAGTGAACTTTGCTCCAAATATTGGAGATAAGGGAAAAGCTTATCTGATTTCCAGGTGGCAGTCCCATAACTGGAGCTTGCTTGATCCACATTCCCAGTGATACCATATGTAGCCCGTAGTTTAAGGGAACTCAACCAGTCTTCATTTTTCATAAAGTCTTCGTTACTGACATTCCACCCTGCTCCAACAGACCATAAGGGGCGATATTTAAATTTAGGATCTACACCAAACAGATCTGCCTGATCTACCCGAATACTTCCAGTCAAGTTATATCTATTGCTATAGGTATATCCTGCATTGGCGTACAAAGAGGTATATCGATGTAAAGTCTCCTTTTGCGCACCACTATTCAAATCGGATAGACGATTATTTCCCCCATAGATATAGCTCGTTATACCAGTCTTGCTTAAGCTAGCCCAGTCAACTGTAGTTGATGTCAATGTTATGGGATTGTAGCCCAAAAGCAACTGTTCTATAGGACGTGGTACATGTGACTGGCGCATCTCAAACCCCGCCAGCGCTGTCACTTGATGCTCACCATATTGTCCAAAGGTATTGTCGTAGTTAAATTGGTTCCTGAAAGTGTAACTATAACGTTTGCTTTCGTATTGATAGTAACGACCGCCAGCTGGCAAATTCTTTGTATACACCCCTGTTGCAGCGTTATAACTGACCATCGCATTGGAAGCCATCCGCATCATGTAACTGTCTTCGTCGTAAAAACTCTCCCGTGATGTTTGACCCAATTCGTATGAAAACTGCGTCTGAAATGAAAGTCCTTTGTATATATTAGCCCGCAAAGACGTAAATGCGCGAAGACCTAAACTTTTATTACTCAATATCCCCTCACCGAGTGCCTCAAGTATGTTAAAGGAGGTACTCTTCAAATTTCCATTTGCAGCAATCTGTTCTGCGGTCTCGCCGTTAACGGCCGATCCTGGACCTACTGCACTGGGCAATTTTACATACGGGCTATAGACCAAATTCCCATTTTCATCTTTGATCTGCGCGTAACGTGGTTGTAAAAACAAATTGTTATAGTCACCATCCGCACCTTTGTCGACGCCATAGGTGCCATTCAATCCCACTGTTGCTGTTAACCATTTGGTAAGATTGAAAGCCGATTTCAGATAAAGGTTAAATTTCTCGTTCTTATCATTGATCACCTGTCCTTTACCTTTATCATAATTAAAGGAAACAAAGGTATTGCTCTTGCTGGAGTTTTGCGAGATGCTGGCATTATAACGTTGGCGCGTTTCATTCTGCCATACATTGTTGACAAATTCCTTGATGTAATCGTTGCTCCGCCATGAATTGACCATTTGCTCTCGCTCTTGCTCGCTAATTTCACCGATAGATTCTTTCCGAAATAGATCGTACAGTGGTGAATAATATTTTAGATTGCCACTTCCAAGCGTTCCATAGTGATCAAATAAAGCTTCACTATTCGCATAACGTGACAATTCCCGCTTATACACATCTGTTTCGTAATCGATCAGATCGGACGTACTTGCATAATGCATCTTAGCGATATCTGGCTTCTGCGTAATGAACTGATCCACATTAAAGTTTACAGAAACACCTTGCCCCTTACCTTTCTTCGTCGTCACGACGATAACACCGTTGGCAGCACGGGCACCGTATATCGACGCTGCTGTTGCATCTTTTAAGACCGTGACTGACTCTACATCATAGGGATTGATATCATTCAAGGTAAATTCGGTCGGCAAATCATCCACGACAATTAGTGGATTAGTGGTTACCGCACTGGAATAGGTTCCGATACCCCGAAGTACGGGCTTGTCTGGATCCGTACGTGTTGCACTTTTGAGATACGTCAATCCAGCTACCTGTCCCTCTAACGCAGAAGTTAGGTCGACATTAATCTGTTTGTTCAATTGATCGTTGTTAATCATAGCATAGGCCCCAGGACTCCGCTCCTTACTGATCCGCTGGTATCCCGTTACCATAATCTCGTTGAGCATAGACTCTTTAGGGCTCAACATTACACGGACGGGTCTTGCAACCTGCTCGGGGCTGAAGCGCATGACTTTTTCATTAAACGATACATGCCTAAAAGATAGTTGGATCTCCGGACTAGAAACATTCAGCTCAAAATCACCATCTCCAGAACTTGTGGTTTGACTATTGTCCTGTAGACTATGAATGGAAACGCCGGGAATGGTATTACCCAAACTATCTATTACTTTTCCTTGTACAAGCTGACTATTTTTCGATACAACTTTACGATAGAGAATGATCCGTTTGTTTTCCAAACGATAACCGAAAGGCTGATCCTTAAACAAAATGGATAAAGCATCTTCGACGTTTGATAATTTCAGATTAACATTGATCGGGTGCGCCGATTTGAGCAGATTACTGTCAAAGACAAATTCATAGCCATAGTGATCCGATAAGCTCGTAATCACCTCTTTGACATCGGCATTTTTAAAATTCAAGTGTACTTGTTGCGCATGCAATTCATAGGGGTTAATCATGCTCATCAAGGCAATTCCAGCAACCAAACTTAGATATTTTCGCAAAAATACCGGTTGCTTTTCGGTTAGGTGTGACATGGTAGATTAAGGTAAATGTACTATTTAGTTGTTATTTTTTATCAGTAGTTTTTAATGTGATTCTTTTATTGCTCAATTGAAAATTCAGACCACTTGCCTCATTCAAGAGATTCAACATTTCCTGTAGTGGAATATTTTTTCGGACTTTCATGTAGATCGATTGATCGACAGGAATTTCAACACTGTCGACATCTACACCATACCATCTCGACATATCTGACAAGATCACACGAAGCGACTGATCTCGGTAATCAAAGTAGCCAACCGTCCATGCAACCGCGTGCTTTGGAGCGATATTTTCGATATGTACTCCTTTTTGATCAGTTACAGCCGTTTCGCCGGGGCGTAGGACAATCCTTTCAGAGCTCCCCGATTTACTTAAGGCTATCCGTCCGGCCATGAGGGATGTGGTAACCTTCCCATCACTTGCATAATTTCGCACATTAAATACGGTCCCTAGTACTTCTATTCTTGCAGTACCTGCATTTACTGTAAATGGTCTTTGCGCATCATGTGCGACTTCAAAGTAACCTTCTCCTTCCAAAAAAACTTCTCTTTTAGCGGGGGCAAAAGGGAGCTGAAACCGTAAAGTTGATGCAGCATTCATCGTAATTTTACTACCGTCTTCCAAAACAAGCCTAAAGTCCGAATTGGGAGTGTATATCGTTTGCAAACTTGGATTCTTGCCTCTAGCGATTACTTTCACTGTTTGACTGTCAATACGAGAAAACGCGATATCACCTATTTCCCATACAGAATCAGTCTTTGGTAAAATGGCTATTTGTTTTCCAGACCTATCCTTGACATATAAAATAGATTCTGATGGCCCAGCAACATCGGAACTCTTTGCGCCTTGTCCTAGATAAAACCAAGTCGCTAATCCCGCTACCAATAGAATGGAAGCGGCAACCCACCATTTCTGTTGCTGTCTTAAACGAATAGGTTTCTTCTTAGATTCATTCAACCTCTTTTCCAGTCGTTCTCTAATGATCGCGATATGCGAAGCAAATGGTCGCTCGATTTGATCTTCTTCAATGTCGTTTGAAGCGAAGGAAGTAAGACCTTCCAACTCACCATCGGTGGCTTTCTCAAAATAGTGTAGCAACTTATCGAGATCAACACGATTGATACTTCCATCTAAATAGCTCTTGTAAATATTTTCTATTTTCTTTGCCATATCTATAAGTTAATACGCAACTTATTAGCAAAAACACTATCGTTATCTTATTTTTTTTAAAAAAAATAGAATGTAACAAGAATTACCAAAATCTCATCATAGTGATCCTGTACAAATTGGCGAATATGTTGATTGGATTTGACCATGGAATTGCTCACCGTAGATACGGATATATTTAATTTCTGAGCAACTTCCTCATAACTTTTCTGCTCTATTTTACATAAAATAAAGATTTCTTTTCTGCGCTCGCTTAAGGTATTGAGTGCTCGTTCTAATAACGCCGCCTGCTTTTCTTGAATATCGCCCTCTTTTTCCATGACATAGAGGTGCTCGAAATGTTGGTATAAGTTTTCTTGAAGCGTGATTTCTTTTGCTAATTTCCTATACCACGAAATCACATCATTTTTAGCTATTGTAAAAATCCAAGACTTAAAGTTTCGATTCGGATCAATGGTGGATCTCTTTTGCCAGACTTTTAGAAATACATCTTGTACGATCTCTTCACTGACTTGCCTATCTTTGACCATTCGAAAAACATTGGAAAATAGGGCATGACTGTAATGCTCATATAAAGCAAAAAAAGAGTGTTCGTCTCCTTGGGAAAGCGAAATCATTAGCTTATTTTCTGCGGTAGCATCCATTGTGAACTTTTCAAAAGGGCAGGTTGCATGCTGTTTAAACACCTAACCAGTCGTCAAATTTACAAATTTTCAACTTAATATAGGCGCCAATAGCTTTCAAACGAACATATTATATTCATTTAGAGCTTTTGATTAAATCAAACAGGCAGAACAGCACAGGATGACAAATTCATTCAGGATAGCTAAACTTGTTGTATTAAATTGGTGATTTCCCAATTTAAATGGCGAGTATTTAAGTGATTAAACGAAAGCCAACGATATAGTATCATATTTTTTATCATAAATTTAGGATTAATTGGTTATTTTAAAGGTTTTCATTCTCCCCGTTTGAAAACCTTTTTTTATAACAATCGCTAGGATTAAGATGGTAACGTTGTTACCATTTGATAATTATAAAGGCGTAAAATACTTCAAAAGAAAGACCACAAAAACATACTACTCTGTTCTAAAAGGTAATGCAGGTAGTCCTTCTTTATTAAAAAAATTGGGACGCGCTGTTTCATGCCAACCAAAGCGAACCTGTTTTGGTGATCTTACCGATGCTGCAGATACAATAATATGATCACCTTCGATTTTTGCTTCCGCAGGCACAAATTTTCCGTCTGAGCCGGCAATTTCAAACCAGCTCAATTGGTCGCCTTTGCATTGCAATCCGCTGCCAACATAATTAAAGTTCAGTACAACGCTATTTCCAACTATCTTTTTGCTTTTATATTGCGGTCCTGAAAAAACAATATTCTTTTGACCATAGTCAAATGCCAGAGGCCATAATGCCAAACGACGTCCCACTTCCCATTTATAGGATGGGTGTATATCAGAAAGGTCGTCGACCAAATCAGTAACCACAGCCATCCCCGAATTTTTAATGTCCATACATTTGGTCTGAATCTCCCAAAACCAAGGTAACGCTTCTACATTATGCTGTGTTTTATCCTTTCTTTTACTATAATAATAAGGGGCAATCTGAACATAGTAAAACGGCATCTTTTTATCTTTCCAGTTCTTACGCCAAGTATCGATCAGTAATTTCTGTTTTGCATAATAACGTGCATCCTCAAACATGAGATTGCTTTCGCCTTGATACCAAATAAAACCTTTCATCGCAAAAGGCGCCAATGGATGGATCATCGCTTCATACATTTCTCCCGCGACAGCATTTTCAATTTTCGTTTCACCATTTCGGGTTTCCTGTTTAAAAGTGCTGGAGTTCTGATAGGCTTCCAAAGGTGTCCATGGCTCTATCCTACTGCCACCCCAGGATGAACTGATCAATCCCACGGGAACATTCAGCTGTTGCTGCAGGGTCTTTCCGAAGAAATAACCCGGAGCCGAAAATTGCGCGAGTGAATTCGGATCGGCTACTTCCCATCCCTTCGTTTCCACATCGTCCTGCTGCCCTTTCTTTTTGGCAACAAGGAATAAGCGAATTTTTGGATTTTCAGGTTGTCGCAATTCTTCCTCCGCCCGATCAACGCCTACAGCAGGCTTCTTATACCCCTTGCGTAATTGCATTGTATACTCCATATTGGACTGTCCAGAGCATAACCAAACTTCACCAAAAACTACGTTTTCCAATAACAGTACATTATTACCTTTTACTTCAACAGTAAATGCATCATAACTTCCAGTTTGTGCTTTAAAATTAACTTTCCATGCTCCTTTTTTATCTGCCACTGTTTTTATTGTCAAACCCTTCAATTTGACTTCAATCTTCTCCTGTGGATCCGCAGTACCCCATATGACCACCGGCTTACCTTGTTGGAGTACCATATTCGAGCCGAAAATATGCGGTAGTTTAACTTTAGCCTGCGTGACCAGCACCAAAAGTACCAAAAGCATGGAAAAGAGAGTTTTATTCATGATGTTTGTTTGTGTAAGTATGTAGCCCAGTATAAATTACGGTCTGAATAGCTGAAATTAAGCATCTATTCATCGATATGCAACCTGTACTTCACTGTTCACCTCCACAATAGAACGAAATAAATCTCAGCAACGCCATCAATTTGCTTTCAATAGATGTGACAGAACCGTTCGATTGCCCCTAAAAGCTGTTCCATGACGAACGTCTTTCGGAAAACTCACCAGATCGGAAACATCTTCCCAGTTGATACCATCTTTGCTTCGTACAGCTCCATACTTATGATCGCGGTATTTATCGAAATATACATATATATACTTCCCAACTTGTAGGGGAGCAGGACCTTCCGCCCAATAATCGCCTGTGATTGGCTTAGAGACAGTAGTCGGAAATCCTTCGGCTAAACTCTTTGTTGTCGTGATTCGAATGTTTTTCTCCGGCGGATTAGAATTTTCATTTTTCAGCACCATCATATATTCCTTATTGGCCTGTTGTATAATGGCCGCATCGATGACACTAAATTCCGGGTCAAAAAATAACTTGGTTTTTGAAAAACGTTTAAAATCCTTTGTCGTCACACTATACATCCGGTGGTTTAAGCCTTTTTCACTATCGCTTGTCTGCACCTCTTTATGTCGACCAGGAATTGTCGTGGCCCAAATGATATAATATTCTTTTGTGTCTTTGTCGTAAAAAAGCTCCGGAGCCCATGCATTTTTAGCATCAGGCTCATCTACCATGACTGGTATTGCTTTTTGATCGGTCCAATGCATCAAATCTTTGGAAGAGGAATATCCGATAATGTTATCCCACCAGCCTGTTGTCCACACGAGGTGAAAGGTACCATCAGGGCCCTGGCAAATACTAGGATCACGCATCAGTTTATCTTTTCCTACCGTTGGTACTAAGAAAGCTTTTCCCTGATTCAATGGTTCCCATTTCAAACCGTCTAAACTATAAGCAAGATGTAATCCGTCGGCGCCATTGCCCACAAAATAGGAGAAAAGGTATACCGGAGATTGTGCCTTAACGAGACAGGTCAAAATAACCAAGAGCGTGACTAGAAATTGTTTTTTCATTTATATAATCTTATGAATAAGTCTATAACGAGTTTCCATTACGCAGTGGAAACGAATACTTTAATCCAAATATAGTGTTACTTCATCAATCACTACGCCCTCATCAAGCGCTTTGATACGCAATATGTCCTGTTGCGATGAAGCTACCTTAAATTTAATCGTTCGAATAGCCTGGTTGCGCAAGACATTCTCTTTCCATTCTTCACTTCGTCCGATTGTTTTATAGGAAATGGCAGGCGAATGCTGTTGCCCCAAGGAAACTTCAAAACGTAAATCATCTGAAGAGACCGGGTGTGTAGGCAGCAAGTGGACGACAATGGTAACAGAATCGCCCTCTAATCCCTTGAGTCTATAACTAGCTTCTACGCCCAATGGGATCGCTGCGGCCTGCCCTTGATAGCCCAACCCTTCATATCCGATTGAGCCTTTTAAATCTTTACCAGGAATCCTCTTGGCGGGCTGATCATCATTGACCATAGGAACAATAGCGTGTTCTTCTACAATCTTATCGAAAACAGCAAGATTTCTTGGTTTATAATCCATCATCCCCTTCCACTTACCTTTATTCAAGGCATTGTATTGCGCAGTTAAGGAAACGATTTTATCATAGGCATCGTGGCTTTTTTGCCATGCAGCTTTGCCATGACGTGCTAACTGTGCATAAAGGTGTTTTTCATTCATCTTTGCCGCTGCAACTACCGGATACAGGACTAATTCAAAATAAGCATCCTTTCGATCTAACGGAACTGATGCCTCAATTGCGGTGACTGCATCTTGAATATGTTTATACTGTAATAATCGCATTTGAATCTGCTGTTCGGACCAAGGCAAGTCTTTAACAATTTTATAGGCTGGATCCTTCTCCTCCGTCCGCGTATTTCCCATAAACTCAGGTTTTCGAATATGAGCCAACCGATAGTGTTCCTGTATAATCGGTACGATCTTCTTCGCCAAACGATTTCCAAACTCCCGTTGCAAAAATTGGTTCATATGCTGGTAAACGCCTATTTTTTGTACCTGATCCATATTCCATGCCATATCCATCAGGAGTTCAATTTGGTATTCAGCAGGCTTAATATCCCCAACATTGACAATCCACATTTTTTTAACATCATGTTGATAAGCTGTATGAAGCTGCTGATAGATCAACGCCGGACTCATCGTCGACAACCAAAGATAGTCATGCGGCCTACCCCAGTAGGAAACATGATAATAAAGTCCGTTACCGCCTGTTCTTTTTCTTTCTTTCTGATCTGGAAAATGAGTAATATAGCCATAATTATCGTCACACCACATCAATGTAGCATAGTCAGGAATAGCTATACCGGCCTTATACACGTCCAATACCTCTTTATAGGGTATAACAACCTGAGGAATCTTCGCAGGGTCTGCATTTACATATTTTTTCAACAGATCTGTCTGATCCTTGAGGACCTCATTGAATACATCTTTATATGCGGCTATTGTTTTGACCCCCTCCATTGCTCCGTCATGTTTCCCGCGCATACCAAGGGTAAATATATTATGGGATTGACCGAGTGTTTTAAGTCGATTGGACCAATAATCAACAATTTCATTTTTATTTGTCAAATAGTTATAGGGGCCATGACCTACGATATCCCATTCCGTCGCACTATTTCGAGCGAGGGGTTCACAATGCGATGAGCCGATATATATTCCATATTTTTCGGCCATTTCCCGATTTCCTTGGACAAAATAGAAAGGAACAGTTACTTCATGCATTGCTGGCCAGATTGAATTAGCCCGCAGCCGTAATAATAATTCAAAAATACGGGCATACGTCTTAGGCCCGATCGTAGACATTTTTTTTGTTTTAGCCGGATCAATTCCTGCAGCCAACTTTGCTTCGGGCTCATAGGTTTTACTGCTCCAAGGCGTCAATCCCCAGTCCTCGTCATTTATAAAAATCCCCCGGAATTGCACTTTAGGAAATTGCTTGTCTTCATAATCGACAGGCAGAGAAATCGTTGATTTTTTACGGGGAACCACATCTGCCCACCAACTCCATGGAGAAACACCTAATTTTCTGGAAATTTCCATCACACCGTATGCCGTACCTCTAGCATCAGACCCGATAATCAACAGTGTTGGTACTTTTTCCATTTGAATCACTTTCAGATAAAAAGCCTCCCATTTATCTTTGATATCTGAGAGAGAAATGTGATAATCCTTTATCAATTTTTCGATAATTGGATCATTTAACTCCCCAATTATAATTGCTCCGGCATCTGCACTGCCTATTCGTTTAAAAGCAGATTGGCCAACCTGCTGCGCGTCTGCAGCCAACAGTTCCAATGCGGTTTCAACCACAGGGCTACCGCCTCCATAATAGATATTCGCAGCCCGATTATTTTTGATCAGATTGAATCCTGAATTGGCAAACAACGGCGCAATTGCCAAACAGAGATTAATAAAAACTAAAATAGACTTTTTCTTCAAAGCTGGGTGTATCATATGAGTTGAATTAGGCTATTTTGCACCCGATTGAATTCGGATAATGGTTAACGAATAAGGCGGCAATTGTTGTTTTTTAAGTTTTTCAACGGCCATGGTCTTTTCTTCAGGTTTTGCCGTTTTACTTTCCAGTTTTCCTGTCAACTGAGAAACAAGGGCCGTATCAGCTTTCAGATTAAGCTGATCTAATTCCAATTCGATGTTGATGGCAACAGGTAAGATATTAACCAGTTTTACAATGAGCGATTGATCTTTCGGATCTTTGACAATAGAAAATGCCACACGCTTTTTTACCTCATCGGCAGCATTAGAATAAACTGCTTCTACTGGAATATATTTGGTTCCATTATTACGCCCAAATAATTGCTGTACATAATAGGATGGTGTTAAATTTACATCAGTATTCGAGAAATAAATAAGATCGGGACGCCATTGTGTATAGCCATCTTTGGCTAGCAGTGGCGCATAAGAGGCCATCTTAACAACATCACCATTTCGTTCCAATGCTGTGAGATATGCCGCTTCAGCCAATGCCACTTCCAAGGTACTCGCTCGCCCTTGAATATGGGCAGCGTATTCGCCCAAATACACCTGTGATTTGCTGCGATCATATTTATCATAGAAGTCTTGATTATGAATAAACCAGCCCGGTGTCTGATAGTAGTGTTCGTCCATAATAGGTACGTTCAATTTATTAGCGATTTTCCAGCCCTCTACATAGTCGGTTCCTTCAAAAAATGGCCCTGCGGTTCCAATAACTTGTATTTCGGGATATTTTGCACGGATAGCATTGTAAATCATGGTAAAACGTTCTTCGAAAACATTCGATATTAAATCTTCGTTACCTACACCAATATATTTTAGATGAAATGGTTCGGGGTGCCCCGCTGCTGCACGTACCTTTCCCCAGGTACTATTTTTATCCCCATTAGCCCATTCAATGAGGTTCAGTACTTCCTGGATATAGTCATCCATATCTTCCATTGGAATACCACATTGTTGTCCGCCCAATGGGTGACCATGAGCGCCCGAATTTTGACAGGGTACTCCAGCCGCTACCACTGGAACGGCATAGGCACCTATATCTTCACAAAATTGAAAGTACTCATAATAGCCTAAACCGACAGTTTGGTGATATCCCCACATATTTCGTTGTGGCACACGGCTTTCTAAAGGCCCTACTGTACTGGACCAACGGTAGATATTTTCGATCCCATCTCCATGTGCCAAACAGCCTCCCGGGAAACGGACAAAACGAGGATTTAACGCTGCAATTGCTTCCGCTAGATCCTTTCGTAATCCATTTTTACGTCCTTTAAATGTATGCTGAGGAAATAAAGAAATTAGGTCCAGATCCAATTGTTGTAGATCTGTAAATACAAGTTCCAACACAGCATCCTTACAGGTTGAATTAGGGGTCAATATCAATTGATATTTCTTCCAGTTTTTGCTGACAACAGTTAAAGATTTCTCATCCAGGATATTTCCATCTTTCGTACTTATCCGAATTTTTAGTTGGCGCCCTTTACCGGACGTACCTCTAGCAAAAAATGAAAGATCATAGCGTTCGTTTTTATTCAGGGCAATTCCATCGTACCCTATATTTCTTAATGTACCTGCCCCCCTCAGCCTAGCATAATGTTTATTATTGGGATGAATGGGGTTTAGACTATCAATATTAAATTGTCCTGCCCCATCAATTGACCAAGCTGTTTTTTCATTCCAATTTTTGTCATGCCCTTCCTTATCGCTCAATTTATATTCAAAATCCCTATTTTGAATCAATTCTGCATAAAGACCTCCGTCTGCCGCGTAATTAATATCCTCGAAAAACACACCCACCAACATATCACTAATCGGCTTGGTTTGTTCTATTTTCGGTGTCAACTTAATATCCAATGGCTTTAGACCGGGGAAACGGGCGGCATCATCAATACTTCTTTCGGACCATTGCTTTTGCTTAAGCAAAGCGAGATCATAATGTTTAATCAGTTCTTTAATAACAGACCACGCAACTTTGAACTTGCTTCCCTGCATCGTCTCACCATGAAGCAAAATCTCTTCACGAACAGACAACCTGTTTTTTACAATAGACATAGTTGATTTATCCAAGTCTTTTAGTTCAACATAATAGTCTTGCCTACCCCAATTGAAAAAATCATTTGTATAAGTATGTGCATACGGGCCATTACTTTCGGGGGTTAATTGCCAGACACAGGTCCAGCCTCCTCCATTTCGTGGTAATAATACCGGATTTATCATTCGTTTTTCTGATCCCCAACGACCATAATCAGATTTCACAAAAGCCAAATCTGTCCCGATTGAATTCCATTTTTTACCATCCAAACTCCAGGCATATAATAGCCCGTCTCTGCCAGCATTCTCTTCTTTTGCATAAGCAAAAAAATAGGCTGAATCCGGTTCAGACGCCTTCATCCTATGCACATTAGCATTGACATTGGAAATCCAGAATAAACAAAAGAAGCAGAGCGATTTTGTAAGAAACGAATTATAGGCTCTTAATTTGAAGTTATCAGTTTTCATTGGTTATAATTAATCAGAAATATCTATAAATGTAGAAATTACATTTATAAAATACAAACCTCACAATTAAAAGAAATAATCGTCACTGACATATTACGATTGCATTTTTTTAATCATCTACCACTAGGCTTTTTATTGAGTTTGGCATGGGTCGGTTGTTGTTGATTGCCTCTAACAAGCGGTATATATGGTACAATTATATTAAATATTATGGCGTTGACTATCCTGTGGTATCATGTTCAATAATTTTCTGCTCTATTTTTTTGGAATACGGGATGCCCCTAATTTTCTATGTGAGATGAGTTTTTTAGGAAAAAATCCCGCTCGTGTTGGAAAAATGAACTTTCCAACTCAATGTAAATTGATTCTAGCAAGAATGCTATACAAGAAGAAGCAAATAGCGCATAAAAAAGACCGAACAAATATTGTCCGACCTTGCCATTATATCAATACAAAACTAATTGCCATCTGGTTTTACAACGCTATTAATCAAACTTGGTGGCCAATACCAAGTGTTAAAATCATCTGGTTGCTGCGGATTAAAGCCCTGAAAATCGACGATATGTTCCATAATCGGCAACTGATTCTCTTTAATTCCTGTTAACACCATTTTTGCAATTTCATAAGCCCCGTAGGGATTAAAATGGGTATTATCAGCTAAATCATGCTGTTGATTTGGGAAGGTATGAGCCGGATAATGGACAAATGCCCTTTTTGATCCCTCAACACCCAACGCTTCATAAAACATACTCGTTTTCTTATTGAGGTCTATCACAGGTACCTGGAGCTCGGCCGCGACCTTTCGTGCCGCATCTGGAAAGTCTCCTAAAGTGTGTACCAAATGTCCCTGTTCATCAAATGAGCGTCTTGCTGTTGAAGTCAAGATAACAGGAATACCACCTTTTGCCCGAAATTCACGAACAAAGTAGCGTAATCGGTCGCTGTATCCTTTATAAGCGCCTGCATTTTCTCCTTTTTCCTTTTGGTCATTGTGCCCAAATTCGATAAATAAATAATCGCCGGGCTTAGCAATAGAAAGAATTTTGTCCAATCTTTTTGAGGAAAGAAATGAACTTAAGGCCAATCCCGATTCAGCATGATTGGCTATCGCAATTTCCGCATCAAAAAAACGTGGAATCATTTGTCCCCACGAAGCCCAAGGTTCATCCTCTTGATTCACCACGGTAGAATTACCTGCCAAGAATACTGTAGGAATTGCATTAACCGATTCTATACGAAGACTTGATATACAATTTGTTTGTTGAAACTCTAAAGTCAGCTTTTCATCCCAGTCCAATTTCTGCTGCTCACGCGGCTTCTTCAATCCAACAATACCACCAGAACCGATCTTTGGATCTTTAATATGCACAACAAAGCTTTTCTCCAACAACTGCCCGGATAAAACTTCCTGATTTTCAATTTGTAACCTCCGGGATTCAGACCGTACCGTACTCGTATAAGATTTGTTCTGTAAACCTTGATATCTAATCGTAATCTTATAATTCCCTTCCGGAACTTTCACGGAGAAATAAAATGGTTTTTTGCTTGACAGCATTTTATTTTTGTAATCGATAACGACATTGTTTTCTGTCGAAAACTCGAATCCATATCCCTGAGCCTCCAGATAAGGCTGCGCTTTCTCCAACGATATTGCAGTACCGCCTTTGGCTTTCCCAAAGCTAAATTCCCTTACTATCTGTTCGGCAAACAAAATAGGACTCCACAACTGGAAAAAAAATCCGATCACTAAGATTAATCTCTTCATCTTTAGGTTTACAAATTAAGGACGCTCAAATATAGTTTCCCATTTCCACTCCACTACCCTGTGCTTACCTGTACCCATCATGTCACGCATCTGTCGACAGTTCAGGACAGCTAATTGAACAATTATTAGCACCTTTAACCATCATATAATAATTGATATAATTATTCATAATTTTAGGTTTTAATAAAAGGTTTCCTTACTCCCGTTTGGGAGCCTTTTATTTTTACGTTCAAATAGTTCAACACCTGTTTGCGCTCAATATATTATTTCCAATCTAAGGTACATTTGCCCAATCCATAGAATGTACGTCCATTCATTTTATACATTGCGGTGTATAATACCGTTAATGTACCGTCTTCTTCCTCTATCGCACCCAATGGTGTACGGGTAGCATGATCACCATCTTCTGCCCAAAGATGATCACTGGTCTGGATTTTCAGTCGCTTTTCTGAAGTCCAATGTATACCGTCACTAGAAAGGCTATAGCCAATTTCCTGATCCCCCATCGAATCGAAAACTGCTAAATAATGTCCCTTTTTTAGTTCCGTAACCTGCAAGTTTTCATTAAATATCGGAGATATTGGAATTGGATTATGACCAAGAGGCATACGTCTCCAAGGTCCATTGAGTGTCGTAGCCGTCGCCATTCCAAGCGGCCAATCACCCTTTGGAATATGGGTATGCCCATCATAAAACGCATACCAAGTATTACCGACTTTGTAGGGATTAAATGCTGCAACTGCCTGTTGACCTTCCCAAGGTTGACTATTCTCGTCCGGCTGTAACACAATACCCATATCAGCATAAGGACCCGCAATACCCTTCTTACCTGGAATTACTGATTTCGCCCGCCAAATACGACCGGCATAGTCAAAATCGAGGACTTCGCCTTTTTCTTTATCACCAGCACGATAAGAAACATAAAAAATATTCCATGCATTCTCCTGTTTATTGAATTCAACCGCTGTTACCCATACCTCAGAGCGAGGATTATATGGTGATCTTCCAAGAATGCTTTCCACAATTGTTGACTGTCTTTGCCAATGTATTGCATCCAAACTCGTCCAATAAGCAATACGCATGTCCTTATGAGGTCGATCGAACATCTCGTTAATAAACATGTGATAGGTTCCTTCAATCTTTACAATCTGCCCTGTTTCAAAACCAGCTTTATTCTGGCTTTTCAAAACATCAGGATGATCTTCTGTAATTACTGGTGTCGGATAGGCCGATTTGACAAATAACGTTTTTTGTGTTTGCGAGAAAGTTTTCATAAACAAACTGCTTGCCAGCATTAAAATAGCACTATAACCTATTGTTGATCTTATCATAGATTCTGAAATTTAACATTTTACCATCAGCAAACCTGTGATTCGTTTTAACTTTTTAGAAATGTTTATCATTTCCTAAAATACATTGATCTTGCTTATTCACTTTCTTTCAATGACTATTGAGTATTTTTTAGAGAAAGCGAATGACTGTGTAATTATATATTTTAAAAATAAGGCCAGACAACGATTTGTCTGACCTCAAACGATAACTAATAAAAAAACTAAATCCTATTCAACTATAACATCGCACTAATGTGTTTGCTGCTTGGTTCTAAAATACCTTAGCTCTATAATATCATTTGGAATCGCTCGGCTATTCCAATGATCATGAATCACTAAAGCAGCACCAAGTGCTGTTGCTTGGGCCATGGAGGCTCCAAACACTTCACTATTTGGAAAGGCTTGGGCCAGTAGTCCCATATATATGTGATTACGGCTAAAACCTCCATCCACAAATATTCGCTGCACTCCGGTTTGATTCATGACAAGAGTAGTCGCCTTCACTTGAGCCTTGACCAAATGCATCATTAGCACATGATAAGCTTCGATATAATCGCTAAAATGACTCAGATCAATCGTGGAAAAGGCAGACAATTCATCCGAAATATCCAAGGCTTGATATTTCTCTATTATGGTCCAGTCTAAATCGATCTGCTTAAATTTACCTGTAGAAATCTGGAATGCTTTAGCAATACGTTTTATTTGTTCCTCATGTTCATATCCTGCAAATAGTCGTGATGCTTTCACAGGTTTCCCTGTATAGGTCATATACAAAAGACAGTCACTGAGTAGTTCTTCTTTGGTGAGCGGGTCAATGTTGAACGGATTGAAAGAAATACACCAGGTTCCTGTCGAAATCAATATAAAAGGTTCGTGAAAATTCAATAAATAGGGGATCAATGCAGACGAACTGTCGTGCAAACCGCTACCTACGAGATAACCACTTCCCGGAAATGTCGCTCTATAAAGACGATCTCCCTGAACGATCGGAGCCATTTTATCAATAATTCCTGTATCTTCTACCCACTTATGATAATTATTTTTACTAAAATCCCATAGCGCTGTATGACATCCAATACTTGTCATATCCGAATAAGCTTGCCCCGAGATCAGATAACTCAAGTATTGTGGAAGGTGTAGCGCCCACTTTACTTCTTTAAATACTGCTGGTTTAAGTTTTGAAAGACGGTAGACCTGTAGTCCCGAATTTAGACTACCTAAACTAGGTGATGATGTTTCAATTGAAAATTTATCCTTACCACCAAATTGCGCATAAAAGGATTCCAATAACTTTTTCGGATATTCTTTTAGATAATTATACAGGGGTGTCAATGGGCGTCCATCCTTATCAATGTACACAAAGCTTGCCCCGTAGGATGTAAAATTAATTGCTTTAATTTCAAATTCCCCTTTTCGGAATACTTCATGTAAAGAATCAAATACTGACAGACGCAAACTCTCCAAATTCTCACAATGATCGCCATCCTCATCTACAGTCTCCAAAAAACGAGCAGACCGTTCAAATACAATTTGATACTGCTCGTTAAAGAGAAATAATTTCTTGTTCGTCTTCCCAACGTCGAATATTGCGACTACTGGTATTGGTTTCCCCTTCATTCTTTTTTCCCCTATTACAAACCTGTAGCTATAGAATTTACCCCGCGTTCCTCGATAAGTTTATTCCGCAAATTTTCTTTGTTGAATAATTGAACTGGATTTAGGGCTGCGCCACTTCTTAGCCTTGCTTCTGCAACAAGCGGTCTGACATCAGTACGGAATGCATCCTGCAAGATTTCCTGTGCCTTCACGATGTCATTTGCTTGCTGTGCCTGTTTCAACGCTTTACGATCGACCAGCAAAGCCTGAGCATATGCAATCTTAATCGCTTCAACTGACTGTAAAAGGTCTACCAATGGATCTTTTAAATTATGAGAGGCATCAATCATCCAACCCAGTCCACTCGCATGATTAATACCTTTCACATCCATACCGTCGATCAATTCATTAAAGATCAAAAATAGCTGATAAGGTTTGATACTACCCGCAGTCAGGTCATCGTCCGCATATTTGCTATCATTGAAGTGGAATCCGCCCAATTTGCCTTCCATCAACAATAAAGAAACAATTTGTTCAATATTTGCATTTGGCAGATGGTGTCCCAAATCAACTAATGTATATGCTTTCGGTCCTAATTTGTTTGCCAACAATAGGGATTGTCCCCAATCACCAATTGTCATGGAATAAAAATACGGTTCAAATGCTTTGTACTCTACAAAAAGTTTCCAATCTTCTGGCAAGTGTTTGTAGATTTCCTGTAAGCTTGATAAGGTATTTTGGAAAGCTTCTCTGAAATTCAACTGTCCGGGGAAAGATGATCCATCGGCCAACCAAACGGTCAACGCTTTAGAACCAACTGCTTTGCCATAGTTGATTACTTCAATATTATGATCTACAGCTTGCTGACGAACTTTTGGATCGACATGGTGTAGTGAGCCAAACTTATAGCTATGCTCCTGGCCTGCCTGATCTTGAAAAGTATTAGAGTTTACTGCATCAAATCCAATGTCCAAGGAAGATGCTAATGTTTTAATTTTCGCTGCATCTGAAGGAATATCCCAGGGGATGTGCAGCGAAATTGCTCCACTCGATTTGTTAAGTGCATGCAACAACCCAACATCCTCAAGCTTTTGCTCTAAAGTAGCCGGTTCACCAGCACCGGAAAAACGGCCAAAACGAGTTCCACCTGTACCTAATGCCCAGCTTGGTATGGCAATTTGAAACTTTTGAAGTTTCTCCAGAATTTCATCTACCTGTGCAATATCTCCCGACACATAGTCAAATGCTCTTTTATGCTTATCTTTTAATTGGTTATTGTGCTGATCTATAATTTTCTTATCTAAAATCATGATTTAATGGTTATCGTGTAAAAATACTAGGTGTCGCGTACATCTTTTCCCTTTCTGAACGCGACACCTAAGATATAAAAATTAGCGTACAAACGCCATAGCAACACCTCCGTCAACGTTTAGAACATTTCCAGTAGATTTATTCAATAATCCACCGACAAAAGCAAAACATGCGTTTGCAATGTCTTCTGGAAGGATGATCTGATTCAAAAGCGTGCGTTTTGCATAGTAAGCTGGTAATTCAGCGACCGTGATGCCATAAGCCTTAGCGCGACCTTCAGCCCATCCACCTGCCCATATATTGCTGTCTGAAATAACCGCATCTGGATTCACAACGTTCACACGTACTCCTGCAGGCCCTAATTCTGCTGCACATAAACGACTTAAATGCAATTGTGCAGCTTTTGCACTCCCGTATCCTGTATTATTGGGACCACTAACCAAGGCATTTTTACTGACGATGTTGATGATATCACCACCAATTGCTTGGCCTTTTAAGAGTGAGGTCGCTCCTTGAGTAACTAAGAATTGGCCTTTTACCAATACGTTATACAATAAATCCCAATCTTTCTCTGTATGATCTTCGATTGTCTTGGAAATCGATAATCCCGCATTATTTACGACAATATCGATACCACCAAATGCTAAAGCAGCATCTTTTAAGGCGTCCTTAATGGATTCCGCATTGGTTACATCAAGGATCGTAGCGATGACTGCATCTTTTCCAAACTCGGTTACAAATTCTGCTTTACTTGACTCTAAACGTTCTGTATTGATATCATTTAAGACAATAACAGCACCTTCTTGAGCCATCTTTTTGGCAATTGCTTTTCCGATACCGCCACCGCTTCCAGTGACCAAGGCAATTTTTCCAGACAAAGCTTTTGGTTTTGGCATACGTTGAAGTTTCGCTTCTTCCAGTAACCAATATTCAATATCAAACGCTTCCTGACGAGGCAAAGCAGTGTATTCACTTACGGCTTCGGCCCCTTTCATTACGTTGATCGCATTGGTATAGAATTCTGCCGCTACTCGTGCCGTTTGTTTGTCTTTGGCAAAAGCAAACATACCAACACCTGGATACAAAACAATGACCGGGTTTTTATCACGTACAGCTGGGCTGTTTTCATGTTTACAGTTTTCGTAATACTGTGCATACATTTCACGGTACGCTTCAAACAATGGCGTCAATTTCGCTTTTAGCCCCTCCACGTTGTCCAAATCTTCTGATTTATCCAGATTCAATACCAACGGTTGAATTTTAGTTCTTAAGAAGTGGTCAGGGCAGCTGGTACCAAGCGGAGCCAAACGTTCTAAATCATGTGAATTGATAAATTCCAATACACGCTCATCATCCGTGAAGTGTCCGATCATGTGACGTTCACTTGAACAGAAACCGCGTAAAACAGGAGCGAGTTTGGCTGCCTGTGACGTTCTTTCCTCCTTGTTCAAGCTAGTTACGTTCTGCCCACCAAATACAGGTGCTTTTTTGCCATAGTTTTGTTCAAGATATTCTGCGCAAACTTCGATTACATCCAAGGAATTGATATAACATTCGTATGCTGTATCGCCCCAAGTAAATAAACCATGTGAACCCAACATAATACCACGGATACCTGGATTTTCTTCCAGGCAGGCACGCAATTGCAGCCCCAGATCGAATCCTGGACGTTGCCAATCTACCCAGCCAATGGTTCCGCCGAACAATTCCTGCGTAATTTTTTTACCATCTTTGGCCGCAGCAATCGCAATCGCAGCATCGGGATGTAAATGATCAATATGTTTAAATGGTAAGAATCCATGTAAAGGCGTATCTATAGAAGGTGCTTTTGACGCTAAATCATAGATACAATGGTTAAATAACTCAACCATTTCATCTTCATGTTCAAGACCACGATAGACATTCTCCAAATTGCGGAGACGTTGCAAATAAAGAGCCGCAAGACCGGACTTTTTTAACGTTCCGATGTCTCCACCAGATCCTTTAATCCACATCACATCAACTTCTTCGCCCGTCAACGGATCTTTTTCCACAACTTTACAAGACGTATTACCACCGCCATAATTTGTGATTCTTAAATCTGCACCTAGAATATTTGAACGATATAACAACAAAGCTACCTCATCACCACTAAGTGCTTGAGCTTTCTGATCGTCCCATAAATAATTGACATGTTTGTACGTTTTCACTTCTTCTATATTTTGTTTTAATATTAATTTTCTAATGTTTTAGCAAATCCCACGATACAAATGGAGATGATAATTGTCACGATACCAGCTATTATGGAACGATAGGTAGGCCGATCTACACCTTTCCATTCTTTGAGTACCACACCCCAAGCATTTGATATCAAAATGATAAACGCCATATGCAATATCCAAGAACTAGCTCCATTACCTAAGCGGCTTTCGCCCATACCGTAAAAGAAAAACTGTAAATACCAGGTCGTTCCTGCTAAAGCACATAAAAGGAAATTTTTGCCTTTAGGTGCATCAGATTTCGTATAATCCGAAAACGTTTTGTTCTTGATCAAAAGGTAAAGACACCATAGGAAATTAGTCGTAAAACCACCCCATAAAATCACAATGTAAGTGACATTATTCTGGTAAAGAAATTCGCCTTGATTTGGATTCGTAGACTTCCACAATATATTTGCCACGTCAGCCATGGGTTTTCCTGCTTCAATACCGAAATTGAAACAAGCACTCAATATTCCTGAAACAATAGCCACAACGATCCCTAAACCAAAATTATAATCGGACTTGCTTTCTGTGGATAATGTGGATAAGTGTTTTTCTTTTGAAACACCAGCTTTACCACATAGATAAACACCAAGCACACAGACCAAAAGTCCAAGAAGGATACAAATACCAGATTGGGTAGTAAAAAAATAATCTATGCCATGTTTGCCCTCGGCCTTATTGAAAAAATAATAGATGCTGGGCATCAAAGAGCCAAAGACCATGCTAAGCCCCAAAATAATGCTGCTACCTAACGAAACACCGAGATAGCGCACACCAAGACCATAGGTTAATCCACCAATTCCCCAAAGCAAACCAAACAAAAAAGTATAACCTAATATGGTGTTATCTGTACTTTTAATAATTTCAGCAAAATTGGGTATGGTTAACATCGCCGCTATAGGCGGCACAATAATCCACGAAAAAAGCCCCCCTAAAATCCACATGGATTCCCAGGACCATCCTTTTACTTTTTTGTACGGCACATAAAAACTTCCCGAGGCGAATCCGCCTATGAAATGAAATATAACTCCAAAAACTGCATTCATATAAACGTTATTTAGGTTCTTAGCAACTAAGTTAATTCATTGGTTTTTTAGAACTGTTATGCACTGTTATGACCATCTTTCCATAAAGGGTCAAAAACACAAATTGGGCTACCCAAAATAATGGACAGCCCAGTTTTATTTATTTAGCCTTGTATTTTAGCAATGTAAGATTCAAGCATTCAAAAGTGTATACTTTTGCTCCGGCTCGCAATGCTTAAATCAATTCATAAGCGATATTATACCATCAGCAATCCACAAATAGCCTATTTTAAGAGGTTGATAATAGCTGCTTCCCGTTCTTTTGGAAAAACTTTTAGATCCAATAATTTACCATCCTTTAACCTCCCTTCGACGGTGGTCTGCCCGGGAGCATGCAGCTTAAAATCCACATCCCAATCTTTGGGCCATGCCGGAAAAAGGTAAATTTTATCATCCACTACCTGCAAAAGCATTTCCTGTAAGCCGATCATGCCCGAACCGCCCCAGTTATGATCCGGAACCCAGTCAAAGCCCGGCCCCCAAAATGTTGGAAATCGCCGTTCTGCATTTTTGAGTTTCGAGACAGTCAATTGCTTCGCTTCGTCCGTCAATCCCAACCGTGCGGCAAAGATATTATGCTGCTTCCAGCCGATATGACTTTTGAATTTAAGCACATCGGGATCATACTTGTAGGTATTGAGAGCAATATCCATGTCGTGTTTACCAATACCGTAAATTCCCCAAGGATATACAGGATAGAGCTGCGGGGATTCGGTATTGTTGACCCGGGCCCATAGCTGTGCTGGCGCCAACATCTTTTTGCCTCCAAGTTCACGTTGCGGCAAAGGTGGGATTCTGGTCAAAAAACCCTGAAAATAACGCCGTGATTCTGAATTGACATAAGTCTCGGGTAATGCCAGCAATCCTTTGGTTACTTGCTGCAAAGCCGCAATCGTCGTTGCCGAATTATACGCCATTTTATAGGTTTCCGCGGAGGAACCTGGATACAAGACAAGATGACCTGCATCGTCCAATACCTTGCTGCCCCGTTGTCGTGCCCGGTATTGATAATGCTCGTCAAAAAAGCGTAGGCAGCTCTCGATTAATGGTATATAAGCCTGAATATCGGATTTATTGTAACGTTCGGTCTCCAGCATCATCATGCAGAACTCCAGTACGGTATCCCACTCATATTCCAGCCAAGCATTATATTCTAGGCCCTTATCGAAATCTTTTGGCCGTTTCCAATTGTATTCTGCTGGATTGGGTAAACCAAAATTTTCAATCTGCTCCGTAAAGCTTGCGCCAGAATGCCCCCAATAAAATTTGGATCGCCATTCGGCGTTCCCCAAAAGGCGTTGGTAAAACTTAAATTGTGCCGGCATTAGATCAAAATCACCGCTCTTCAATAATGGCCAATAGACCAAGCGCTGATTTTGTGCCGTGTGGGTACCTCCACCCCAATTACGAAAATCCGGTGTGAACGTAAACGTACTATCAATTGTGACAGGATCATAGGTGAATAAACCCCCGTTAAATTTTGTCGGATAATCCCCATAAGCGTTACAAGCCAGCATAAATCGAAACAACTGATAGTTTCGACCAGCTTGCCAAGCTTCATTATTGGGATCTGTTAAGCCAGGCTGGATGACGATATGACTTCTATCCCAAAAGGATTTCCACCAGGATTCTGTCGCTCGTTTGAGCGATACAAAGGTAGGTTTGGGTGTAGCCAGATCCTCCAGTGCTGTTTTCCAGTGTTGCAAGTCTGCTTGTTGCCCTACATGCAACGTCACTTGAAGCACATGATTGGTCTTTGCCGCTTTACTTTTGAGTATCCAAGACTGGTACGGCGTATTCATATAGGTCCCTGCACGCTGGCCAACGTATTCAAAATCTTCACCTTTTAAAAGACCGCCTGAAATCCTGTTTTTCAAGGGATTATATAACGAATCTTTAATGGTTGTCAGCCCTTGTTGATCGACGACAAGGTCAAACGCGGTAGTCGCTTGATTTTGATGGTAGAAAACAATATTGTTTGCTTCTGCCACAATCTGATCTTTATGTGTCACCACTGGTTTTTGCGGTGCCCACTTCCAAGAATTCGCATTATTTTCCTTCTTCTTAGGAAACAGATCCTGAAAACGCCAGCTCTCGTAAGCTGCTTCCACCTTGATCTTCTGATTGGCACTTACTTCGAGATGTACATTGGGATTAAACACATCTACCCAAACCAGTACTTCGGCCTTAACGCCTTTGCTTTGGCCCTTCAAGACAATATGGCCTTTATCCAACTGCAATTCCTGCTGGAATTTTCCATCTGCAAAGGGGTTGGGATATAGATGGAGGCGAATGCGGCCGAGCTTCAACAAAGTATTGTTCTCGTCAAATGCACCTGTCTTTCCCAAGTACAAAAGTAATTCGCCATTCTCCACCCAAACGTTCAATCCGATATCTCCACCACCGACAGGCATGGATTCAGATGAATTTTTGCTCTGTGTGGTCCAAGATACATTGTAGTCTTTCCAATTGAACTCTTGAGCCCCAATTGGGTTTAACAAAACAATTATTAAAACTAGAATACCTATAATACGTTTTTCAATCATAATTTCTGTTTACCAATCGTCCGTACGGAAAGAACTTAAGGGCAGGCCATTGGCACCGAACACATCTCCGACAACGAAATCTTTAAATGCATAGCGAACAGCCACCGGTTCCTCAACTTTGAGCGACGCTACAACAATGGTCTTTCCTTTCAAAACAGCATCCGCAGGATAAAAAACCTGATCTTTACCCGCAATTTCGAAAGTCTTTATTTTTTTACCATATGATGTCAGCCCTAGCGGTGCATCCTCAAAAGAGAGGACTGCAGTATTGCCTTTAATTTCCAATTTTTCATAAACAGGACTTTTGAGATTTAATGAAGCAAAACCGTAGCTACCGTGCAGTGCAAGGTAGGCCAGTCGCTCGCCGCTTTGTTGTTTATGTGATGGATGGATGCAATTTTGTTCGCCCAAATCCATGGTGACCGCCATAGCGGAATGCGGGATTTTATTCAATGATTTACGCTGTGCATCGCGCAGATAAGCCGAATTGTATTTACCGCCTACATGATAAGGCGGTAATGAAGCGTAATCAAATGGTGCAATTTGCGTAAAATAAAAAGGAAGTTCATGATCTCCCCATAACTCACGGTACTTTTCGACCATCCGGGAAAACAACACTTCATACTGATCTGGACGTTCGTAATTGGACTCACCTTGGTACCAAATGATACCACGAATGCCATAACCGGCAATGGGATGAATCATACCATTGTATAACATGGTCGGCACGCGGTTTTTATCTTTCAAGCCTTCCTCTTGTTTTGGGATCTGTATATCTTTCTGATCCGCCAGCCAAGATGCCTCCATCCAGGCTTCAACGTTTGAACCGCCATAGCTGCTATGAATCAAACCGACTGGCACACCCAAGGTTTTGCGCAATTGTCGACCGAAATAGTAGGCCGTTGCACTAAAACCGACAACAGACTGTGGCTCGGCTTTTTTCCAAATACTTGGTTTGCTATCGGATGCAGGCTGCAACAAAGGATTGCGAGGAACGGTATAGATACGCAATTGATCGTCTTTGGAATTCATCATTGCTTCTGTACTGCCGAGGATGGGTTGCCCAGGATAGCCTTTCAAAGGCATTTCCATATTCGACTGGCCCGAACATAACCAAACTTCACCAATTAGAATATCGTTAAGTTCAATCACATTTTTTTCTGAGACCTTGATCTGATAAGCTCCACCTGCTGCCGGTGTCTGCACTACAATTTTCCATTGGCCAAGCTTGTCCACTTTCGCTTGATATCTTTGCCCATTCCAGGAAGTCTGTAAGGTTACTGTTGTCTGCGGGTCTGCCCAGCCCCAAACAGGGACTTTACTTTGTTGCTGCAGCACCATCCCTTCGGTAAAGAGAGCCGATAAACGTACTTTCGCCTGGCTACTCAATTGGGCCAACAGTAACACGATCGCAAAAAAACAAGTTTTCATCGTCATAAATTTATCGCTTTAAAAAACTGGCATCCAAACGCTCATATCACCAAATGTACGGTTTCCCCAAGCAAAATAGGGTACTAAACGCACAGGGATAGTCTCAGGCTTTCCATCGGAAGTTTTACGGTATAGTGAATTCCATTTCGTGCTATTTGTACGATAGGCTTTTCCTTCCAACAAGACAATATCCTGTCCCAAGATATTTTCATTTCTCAGCGCGAACTGTTCGCCTTGTTTCATTTTCAGATCAAAGATATTGACATCCGCAGCTACATCCTGCTTTTCCAGACAGTAAACCACAGGGCCCCGCATGACCGCAACCTGATTGCGGGTTTCCTCGACTAGTGGATTTGACTCCATCAAAGAAACCGCCATCGGTAATCTAATTTCGATGCGATCACCTTTTTTAAGTGATCCTGCTAAGAGGGCATAGCCTTTCTCGATCGGTACTTCTACTTTTACCTTATTTTTCCATATTTCTGCCTTTCCAGCCCAACCCGGTACCCGCAGTTTCAAAGTATGATCGGAAGGAAACTCCTTTAAGGTAAAGATGGCGGTTCCTTCCCATGGGTAGCTGGATTCTTGTACAATATTAAAATGTTTGCCTTGGTAGGTTGTATTCAATTCATTTCCGCCATACAAGTTGACTGCAACAGCATCTGTGGATAGCCCATAAGCATAGTTGGCTACTTCTGCAATAGTACGAACGATATTGGGTGGACAGCAATTAGATAATGAGATATAAGGTACCCGCTTTTTAGACCAGCGCTGCTGGAATGGAAGATCGGATGAATAACTCAATGGATTGGTATACAAAAATTTATCACCATCTAAACTAATCCCTGACAGTACACTATTATAGAGCGCCAGTTCCAATACATCGATGTATTTTGCATCGCCCGTGAAATTAGCCATGCGCCAATTCCACAACATATTGCCAATATTTGCACAGCTCTCATTATGCGCAGTTAAGTTGGGCAATTGATAATCCCGCCCAAATGCCTGATGGATTTTCTGTACCTCACTGGGATTATAGGAAGTTCCGTCGGGTGAGGTACCATCATACAGCGATCCCAGACCACCAGTAATGTACATCTTATGCTTAGTGACGTCACCCCAAATTTCAAAAAGGCGGTTGCTCAATGTGGTATCTGCAACCTCGGCACATAAGTCAGCGACTCCTGCATAGAGGTAGCTTGCCCGTACGGCATGTCCTGTGGCCTTATGCTGCTTGCGGAATGGGATACGATCCTGATTGTCGTCAGTACCATCCTCAATCTCACCCTTAATATCGATCAAGTGCTTGGCAAGTTCTAGGTATTTTTGGTCTTTGGTCGTCCGATAAAGTTCTACAGTACCCATATAATGAGAGGGACAGATTGCGTTTCGGGCCAATGTCGGATTGGATTTTTTATAAAATCCATACAGGTAGTCAGCTGCTTTGATTGCGATATCCAACAATTCACGTTGTCCGGTCGCCCGATAATGTATACATCCTGCAGTCATCAAATGCCCGATATTATAGGATTCAAAGCTCAGCCGATCTTGAAACTCAATATTTTGTCCCGATCGCTGCTGGTCTATTGTCGCTTTGGTATAAATATACCCATCGGCACGTTGCGCCTTGCGGATAACGGGAATAACTTCATCCAGCATGTGAAGCAGCTTTTTATCTTTTGTCTGTGCATAGATTGCGCAGACAGCTTCCAATGTTTTGTAAAAATCGCCGTCATGAAAGGATGGTCCTGTATGTTCTCCTTTCTCCAAGCCTGCCGCAATTTCGAAATTCCGATAGGCGTGACTTATGGAAGCATCTGTATAAACGTGCCAGAGTTGTGGCACCATCTGCTCATAGCATGACTTTGTACGATCGGCCCAAAAACCTTTGGTCCATTGTACATCCCCCATATCGACCGCTTGTTGAACGGCATAAGGGCTTGCACCGGTATTTGTAATAGACTTTTCCTGGGCCTGGACCTGCCAGGCCGTCGCGAAGAAAAGACCCAGGATCATTAGTTTGCGCTTCGTATTCATGATTTCTTTATTTTACATCTAGCCATAGTAATTCAACTTTCCCCTGCAAGCCCGAAGGCAGCAAGCCTTTCAGAAACTTGTCCGATGCAGTCGTTTTTATTTTCTTTTCTGCTGCGGGGTTTTCTTTTTCGTACAGCAAGCGATTGCCCCAGGTGTTGTACACTTTCACCCTGATCTTGTTATCTCCTTGCCGGATAAAATCAGTCACATCGATCTGATAAGGCTTGGTCCATACAACACCAGCAGATTGTTCATTGACAAAAATTTCAGCCATGGATTCGATCTCTGAAAATTCCAAATAAGCACGCTGTTTTTTACCAATTTCATGAACACGCAACGTTGTCTCATAGCTTCCAGAGCCAGCATGGTACTTAGTTTCATTGTCTGTACTGGTTGTCCAAAACTGAGGTTCCTGCTGTTTAAGCGTTTGTTTATTGTGCAGCCCATCAGTCGTGAATGACCACGGTTCTGTCAAGGCTGCTTTCCCGGATAACCGATAGGTTGGTACATCAATCTTTTTATCAGTGGTCAACACAAAACTGGATTGATAGGCTTCAAATGACAAGTCAACAACTGTCCTATCCTTGATCACTTTAAACGGTAGCACCGCTAGTTTGTCGCTTACCGGATCGTAACGGTATGCATATCGGTCTTTTGTCCGTAAAGACAGAGTCGCTCTTTGCCTTAGGCTGTCTTGATTAGCCACAAAAAACAAATGGCCGCCATCGAAACGGCGATGGTTCCAGGAAATATGCGGATTGTCTCCTTCATTGATCAGCACATCCGGAACAATATTTAATGGACTAAAATCCTTGGCTTCATAGTGTCCAACAAGCACTCGCCCCTTTCCGAGCTGTTTAACTTGTAATTTTGTATTTGTGAATGACTCGAGGTTGCTGAATAATTCTTTAAGCAAACTGCGATACTGTTGTACTTTTTCATCCGTCAATTTGCCCCGCCAGGTCTGTGGTATATCTTGAAAAAGTACCGTAGCTCCTTGATTGACAAGACCCCTGATGCGATCTAAGGTAGGAAGGGAATATTGGCTACCATTCGGATTTAATGCTGTTTCTCCAGGCATCACAAGTAAAGAGTAAGCAATATGATTCGCAAAAATCACCTTACCATCCTCTACCCTCGTCTGGTTCCAAAGTGCATCGGGATTGAAGGAATCGTAGGCATAGCCGCGTAACGGATCAACCCAATCTTCGGGCCTATACATATTGGCTCCTGTGGTCACCCCCGCAACTTTCTGCATCGGTAAGCCGACATTGGCCAACAGAGAATCTGTCCGATGTACACGTGCATCACCGATAATACCAGGTAACACATCGACCAAAGCACTTGGGAGCAAGGATCTTCGAGGGATCTCTTCGCCAATAAACACAGCTACATCACGTACGGGTACCCCGTGTTGTAAGAGTTGCTGTGTCCGAATTGCATAATTCACCCATTCTTTACCGGGTTTCCACCAGGTTTGATCGCGCTGAAAATAGGTTCCGATACCATCCATGGTCATACCAGGTTTGCGGTCAACCCAAGGATTGTGGACATATACATGGTAAACTAGATTGTTGATTCCCAAGGCATAATTTCTATCCTGAAGACTTTTCAGGAGTCGTGGATGTTCGTCCCATTGGGCCCGAATCTGGGTAAAGGCTTCGGACATAGTCACCTGTTTGCCATAAATATGGCTTCCAGAAATGGCATCCAGGATATCAGCAGGTTTATCGTGCGAAGGGCTTCTGAGCCAGAACTCGCCCATCGGACGATCGATTGAAGCAAAATGGGCCAGCCCGTCACCGACCATCACAGGAGCCGTGGCTTCGGCCGTAAATTCGACTCCGTATTCATCCGCTTTCTGACGTAATGTAGCATAGCCATTCTCCTGCAACAGCTCACTGATGGTCTGTCTGTAATCTTGCAAAAAGGCTTCGGAATCTTCTACACTATTGACAAAACAACCCGCCAAAACAGGGAGATAGTCGGTCAAGTCATAACCCCGACGTTTCAAAAACTCGTTCGGAAAACTTCGGGTCCAGTTTTGACTGCCACATTCCCAAGAATCAATATGAAATACCGTGAGGACTTCTTTAGATAACTGCGGATCCACATGCTTTTTAGCTGCCCCGAACCACTGGTCAAATTGAAAAGCGACAGTAGCCGCGTCCAATTTATCACATTCCAGACCTTTGCCTGCACCAGCAGTTTCGTTTTTATGTCCTGTGGAGGTATGTCCAACACGCAATATCTTCCACTTTCCTGCCGGCAATGTCAGGTCGACACGACCTGCTTGGTCGGGACTGGGCAAACGGATGAGCTGTTGCTGTCCCACAATAGCGTCTTTGTCCACGGCGCTTGGTTCAGAGTTTTTTCCTACACGCCAGATTTCCCCCGTCTTTCCTTCGATCTGATTGACCTGCGCTTCTTCAAACAGACTGATGCCGTTTAATTTTAGCGAAGGTTTCCATTTACCGGAGTCGAGGTCTTCGGCTCCAGGCTCACTGCCCACGGGATCGTAGATAAAACGGAAATATTTTGCTCTGGTATAGGGAATCAGGTGTGTGACGCCATTGTCCCAGTCCAACCAGCCCATTCTTGGAGATTCTAATTGTGTAATCTTCCGAAAATTTAGGCCATCATCGCTAGCCCAAACTTGCAAACGGTTCGCTTGGTAGTTGGATGCTGTCCATTCAATTTTCAATGAATTGCAAGGGAAGGGCTGATCAAATGCATACTGTATCCAACCTGACGCAGCTGTTGCAAAATTTTGTTTATTCCCTCTTTCAGCCAGTCGTTTTAGATCTTCGCCATAGCTATTGGATACGTGGACCTTCTCCGTAAAGCTCTTTCGCGGCGAATGTGTCAGTGGCAGCGCAAATAAGGCAATATCCTCGTAATAGCCTTGTTGGGCTTGTGGTTGTGGCAATTGAATATTGCGCAGCCGCTCGCCTTTGCTATCGATTACGGTATCGGCATGCACGACTTTCTGCATCGACTTCTCGGGACTGATCCATGGTCCCCCCGCGGTTGCAAATCCATCATTGGGCAATAAAGCTATTTTTACTCCGTATTTTTTTGCTTCATGGACGATATATTTGAACATATCCCACCATGCTGGTGTCAACGTCTCTGTCGGCGGATCGAAAAGAGGTGGATTGGTTTTGCCCTTGATCGGTGCTAGGTAAGCTCCTGCGATCTTATTTTCTGCCATCGCTTTCAGATCCGCAGTAATACCTTCCTTAGAATAACTGGCGTGCATAAAGTACCAAAATACCCAAGGTTTTGCCTGTTCAAACGAATGTTGATCCAAAGGAACTAATGCCTTTGGAATACCTTTAATCTGTGCATTGCCGTTCAAACAGCCCAAAAGAAGGCTTGTTCCTAATAACAGCTTGATCTTCGTCATACCTTATCTTGTTCTTTAAAGCTATCCAAAAAGTTTGGACAGCCTATTTCTTTCAATTTTGAATGTACCTCCCTTATCGCGTCATTTCAACGAGTCGACTCTTACAGGATTTAACTTTACTTACTGGATATCTTCCTACTAATCTTCATTTATTTAATTAGATTTTACAAAATCCTTGATCGATTGCTTTAAATCTGTCGGAATCAAATAAAAGGAATAGTTGTAGTCTTTTGCCGGAATCTGATATTTTTCCAAGGGCTGTGACACATCTGTCCAAGTATCATTTCCCCCAACACCCATCTGTTTCAAATCTATATTTAAGGTAATTTTATCTTCTTTTTTCAGTTTAAACCAATGTTTTGCTTCAACTATAGCTTTTTGTGAATAAGGCCATGCACTCATATACAGCGGCTGCTCGCCGACAACCAAGAGACCAGCATTTTTATTTTGGAGGTGCATCCAACGAACATCCATCCGATTTCCGTTCTCCTGCGGATAAAGATAGTGTTCCATGAATTGATCGATATTCATGTGATAAACACCGAGGTCAAAACCATAGGCACGATCAGGGTAGTTTTCCATTGGCCCTAGGCCATAATATTGGATATCTTCAAACGTAGGATTGATCCCCATTTGAAGACCGACTTTCGGGATATTGGGGAGCCCAGCCTTCACCTGCAGCTGGTAGTTTACTGACACAATACCTGGATTTTTCACGATATAGAGCACTTTTACTCGCGCAGAGTCACCTGGTAGCGCATACAATGCCTGTACTTCGTAATCTTGATCTTTCGCTTGTGCGGTTACTGATACTAATTTTGGAGCGCTGTACCAGTATTTTAGTTTTTTATCTGGTTTCCAGCCCCGGCGGTCATTATCCGTGCCTGGCCTTGTAAAGCTTGGCCGAATTGCATCTTTGATCATTTCCTGTCCCTTGTAATTAAACGCAGTCAAACTTCCAGTCGATTTGTCAAAGCTAACCTGAAACTCCTTGCCCGAAATCTGGAAGTTTTGCTCACTTTCGGTCTTGACCAATGTGCCCCCTTTGTTTGACAACTTTCTCAGGACATTGGATTGTTCCTGCAATCGAACCTGCGATGAAGAGACCACAAATCCTGCTGGTGCCCATGCTGTCGCTTCCCGTAAACGAAATTGAATATCGAGCTGATATTCCTGATCTGCGGCGCGCTTGAAAGGTAAATATTTGGCAAAGCTTACCTGAGCAGAATCGCCTGCGGACAGATTCATAGCCGATATAGGCACTTCTTTCACCAGCAGCCCATTTCTGCGGAATAATAAGACAGCATCATAATGATTTAGGTTGAGCACCGCTGATCTATTTTTGATTTGTACCGTGGTCTTTTCTGGATCAACCAAAGTGATCTCTGCAGGTTGATAGATTCGTTTGTTTTCATACATCGCCGCTTTTGGCCTACCCCAGGCATCGGTGATACCATTCAAACTAAAAGCGCCATTGTGTACTTTTTCGCCAAAATCACCACCATAGGCCAATACTTTACCGTAAACGGAATCCTTACGGATCAATGCCTGATCTTTGTAATCCCAGATAAATCCACCGATCAAACGTGGGTTGGAACGAAATATGTCCCAAAAATCGCGAATATTTCCGGTCGAGTTACCCATAGAATGGGTATACTCAACAAAGAGAATCGGCCGATTATCACCATTATTTTGATTTAGCAAGAGCGCAGGTGTGAAAATGCCCGGATAAAACCGCGACACGATATCGACATAATATTGGTCCTTTATATTCTGAATCCGGTGCGAGTGATCGTTGGATTTTGGATAACGTGGATCCGAAGGATCGATATACCCCGGTAGTTGGTGGCTTCCCATTGCCGGCTCGTAATGCACAGGACGTGTGATGTCGAAATCATGAACCCAGGCAGCCATAGCGGCTGTATTCGGACCTCTCCCAGATTCATTTCCCAACGACCAGATGATAATGGAAGGATGATTCTTGTCCCGTTCAACCATGCGTGTGACACGTTCCTGAAGTGCCGCCAGCCAGGCGGGATCGTTCATGAGTTTTCCGCCAAGTCCATGAGTCTCCATATTAGCTTCGTCCATCACCATAATACCATAGCGGTCACAAAGCTCATAGATATACGGATCATTGGGGTAATGTGAAGTTCGGATCGCATTAAAATTAAATTGTTTGATCTGACGAATGTCCGCTTCCATATCTTCCCGTGTCAGTGCCTTCCCGCGTTCGGGATGGTGATCATGACGGTTGACACCATAGAGGTAGGTCGTTTTACCATTGATCAAGAGTTTGCTATCGTTTGGAGAGAAAGCAATGCTCCGAAACCCTACATGACAGGTCTTCGCTTCGAGCAAACGATTTTCTTTGTCGTAAAGCGTCAGTACCAAACGGTAGAGATTAGGTTCTTCGGGCGACCATTTTTTTGGACGCTGGATCGTTGTTTCTAACAGGCCAAATTTGACATTATCCAATCTCGGATAGATCTCATCAAAGATGGTTGAAGCCTCTTTTTCCAATGGCTTTGCCAAAATAGGCCGATTGTTGCTATCGTAAAGCTGTGCTTTCAGCTTGTAGCCACTGATGCTATCGCCAGAAAAATTATCGATTTTTGGACGAAGTGAGAATTTGGCATCTTGATAATCAGCATCTAAAGTCGCCTGCCAATGAAAATCAGCAATACGAACTTTCGGTTCAGCCATCAAAAATACCTCACGGTGAATACCGCTCATGCGCCAATGATCCTGATCTTCTAGATAGGAAGCATCGCTCCAACGCAGGACTTGGACAGAAATACGATTTTTACCTTTTTTAAGGTAAGGTGTCGCATTGAACTCGGATGGTAAACAAGAATCTTCCGCATAGCCTACGTATTTGTCATTAATCCACAACTGATAGGCTGAAATAACCCCGCCGAAATGTAGGGTAATATTCATTCCATCCCAGGATTCGGGCAATTCGAATGTTTTTTGATAAGACCCGACACCATTGTAATCTTTGGGAATGCGCGGCGGATCAATTGGACTAAATGGATAGACTGCCGAACGGTAAATGGGGATATCATAACCTTTCATTTCCCAATTGGAAGGGACCTGTATTTTGTCCCATCCCTTGACTTCGGATAAATGAAAATCTTGAGGTGCATCGGCCGGTTTAAAGGCAAATTTAAAATCCCATTCGCCATTCAAGAAAAGCATCCGCTTATTGTTCGCCCGATCATTCTTCAAGGCTTCTTCAAGAGTGGCATAGGAATATCCTGTCGCACGCGAAGGGTCTCTATTGATGGAAGTAATCATCGGATTTTCCCAAGGCGCAGCAATCTGACCATTCGGCACCGGTGGGATGACCGCTGGCTTACCGTCTACCGTTTGCGCCTGTAATGAAATCGCTGACATCGACAGCAACAGGGCAATACTCAGTTTGGATCTGATTGTTATTTTATATGATCTAGTATTTGTAATCGACTTCATATGCTATTTCTTTTTCTAAAACGAGTTCATAGTCGTTTCCTGAAATATGTTTTACTTGACCTTGTTTCACACGTGGAACAACTTTGCTCCGCAGTTTTAATATCCCCGATCCAACAGGTGATTTTACCTTGATTTTGTTTTTCGACACATAAAGTTCAATCTCACCCTCTGGTGTTGGTATTTTTCCCTCCATCCACGCTAAGGATGCCAAATAGGGCTTGATTTCGTACTGCGAATAACCCGCAGCCGTTGGTTGTACACCAAGATAATACTTGCCCAGCAGATAGATGGGACTTGCTCCCCACGAATGACAAAGGCTCTTACCAAAATCTCTTCCATACATCGCATAGTGCTCCGCCCCTTTTTTCGCTGGATTAAATTCTTCCCAGAAGGTTGTCGCACCAAGTTTTAGCATACCGCCCCAATAGTCTTTCATTTCTTTCATCACATAGTCCTTTTCATCAAGTTCACACAAAGCTTCAAGTTCGTAGTAACGCATATAAGGTGTGGTAATCTTTTGTACTTGATCATTTAACAAGACATTAGCCTTCACGCCTGCCTGTTGCTGTTCGTTCAGATAATTAAAGAAAATCGCAAACATATTGCTGTAACGTGTCACGTTATCGGTTTGCTTACCATCAATGCGACTATGTGCAAAGGCTTTTTTCTGATCGTTCCAATAATAGGCAAATAGCTTATCTTTGAGTTGTTGAGCTTCTTGTTGATAGTGTTGGTTGTCTTTCGGTTCGCCAACCAAATCGGCACACATCGCCATGGTTTCGAGACTGCGGCACAGCAATAATTGTTCAAAGCTCACTTCACCCTGCTTGCTGAGGCCTTCGGCCCAGTCGATAAATACCCAATCGCCAGCTAAACCTTTCATCAAACCATCACTATTTCTTCTATCCAAACAAAACTGCATCAGACTTTTCATACGTGGATAGATGCCTGCTATAAATTCCTTATCACCGGTATAACGGTAATAATCTGCGATACTCAAAAACCAATAGAAGGTATAATCCATAATGGTGTTGATGTGGCTGATTGTCGGCTCTTTACCCCGTAACGCTAAAATCGTTCTTTTGACGGACTCGGAATCAAACCCCAAATAGTAATTCATCGCATAAGATTGGTAGGCATCACCGCTCCAGATCCAGCGATCGCGTTTGATACCGTCAATGAAAAACTCACGTGTGGTTAGCTCCATGGTATATTTGGCAACATCCCATATCTTGTTTAATTCATTATCTGAACTGCGAAAGAATCCGCGATCTGCAACTGGTAGGTATTCGTATTGCATGGATACCTCATCGAACTTCACTGTTCCTTCGGGTTCTAAATAAACAAAGCGGAAAGCTTTGGATAAATCAAGTGTACTGTCCTGTGGTTGTTGGTTGTGTACCTCAAGTAAATCGATGGTCTCACTGGTTTTCGTCGAAAGTGCTTCCTCTCGGGATTCGCCATAATAGATATTCAGGCGACCTGCCCCCACCAGCTTATGCAGGGTAAGAAAACCAAATGTATTTTTTCCGAAATCGACCAAGATACCATTCCCTTGTTTTTCCTGCGAAAGCGCTTGTTGTGGTTTCACGGGCAATTTAAACGCAGATGGGCGAGCTGTTGGTTCATCAAAGTTCCATTTACCGGCCTTAACATAGGTTGTTCCAGATTGATCAGACGCTTTACCTGTCTCATCAATCCATTCCTTATCTTCATAGGTTGCGTTCCAATCGCTATCTGTCGTTACGTTTTTTCCTGCAACATACAGCGCCGGAACATTTCCTTGATTGTAAACTTTAATATTGATTTTTTGCTTTCCCTTTTGAAGCTGCACTTTAGTAGGTGCCCCTGGAAGCATTTTTCCGTTGATCTTGACATTATACTTGCCTTCGGCATAAATACTGATTTCTTCAGTAGCAGGCAAATCAAATTCTTTACTAAACTCGACAAGAACATAGTGACTATCCATCTTCCAAAACGGTGGAAAGAAGGTCCCTCTGTCCGTACGGCGATTTTGCATGTTGTTGCTCAACCACACTTCATAATCTCCAGGATACCAGATCCAGGTACTTACCTGTTGTGCAAATGCTGTCGTTGTTGCAATTAAACAACCTACAATTAAAATAATTTTATTCATATTCGAATCATTGTTAATCCATTCACTAACACCAAACCAACGTTAACTTCGGCGGTATACGTGTTTTTCACTAGTAAAACACGCGCTATATTTTTTTCAATTCCTCATTAAAATACACGGTGAGACACAACTTAGGCTTTTGCCGGTTTATATCCTTTCAGTGCAAACCATAAAATAACAAGATAACAGACCAAAGGTACACTATAACCAATCTGCGTATTATCATGCAGCGCATCAATAATATTTCCGGTCACAAAGGGGAATACGGCTCCACCGACAATTGACATAATCAACCAAGAAGAGGCTTGTTTCGTCTCGTTTCCGAGTCCAGCAATACCCAAAGAAAAAATCGTAGGAAACATAATTGACATAAAGAAACCAAGTCCACCTAGCGCATACAAGATGACCATACCTGTCCCCGAAATGGCTACAGTTGCCAATATAGCGCAACAAATGGCATAAATAGCCAATAAACGCTGGGCTGTCGTATAACGCAACAATAGGGTACCGACAAAACGTCCGCCCATAAAGAGCAAACCATATACACCTAGGAAATACCCCGCAGTCTTCTCATCGACACCGGCTCCCTGCTGTGCCATACGAATAAAAAAACTAGTCACACAAACCTGCGCTCCAACATAGAAAAACTGCGCGACTACAGAAAAACTCAAATGCTTATGTCGAAGTACTGCAAATAAGCCAGACTTTTGCTTCTTCCCCCCCTCCGTCTTTTCACCTTGAATTTCAGGCAGTTTAACAAACAAAAAGACTAGCGCTACGACTAACAAGATTAAACCTAATATCAAATAAGGCATTTTCACGGAAGACGCTTCATGAAGCAGATACGCTAACCGATTGCTCTCCGTCATAGCCGCCAGTTCCGTTTCTGAATAGCTCGTACCCGACAAAATAAAGGTGGTACCTATAACTGGAGCGACCATTGCCGCCAATCCATTAAAGGAGGCCGCCAAATTAAGCCGATGTGTTGCTGCTTCAGGCTTACCCAAAACTGCAGCATAAGGATTAGCCGCTGTTTCCAATAAGGCTAGTCCACAACCAATAATAAATAATGCCAGCAAAAAGAGCTCATACATACGGTGATCTGCCGCAGGGATAAAAAGAAATGCACCGACGGAGAAAGTAACCAGTCCTATAATAATGGACAATTTATACCCCCATTTGCGCAAAACATAACCCGCCGGCAGTGCCATAATGAAATAAGCGAAGAAAACTGAAGTATCAACCAGCGCCGACTGGCTATTATTCAACTGACAGGCTTTTTTCAAATGCGGGATCAGAACGCCATTTAAATTATGGGCCATCCCCCATAAAAAAAACAGACTGACAATCAGAATAAACGGAAGCAGGTACCCCTTAGTAGAAGCTGCCCCGGTTAACTTGATCGGTGTTTTTGTACCAATTTCCATGTGATAATAGGTTAAATTGAAGCTTCCTTGCGTTTTGCCAATAGGATATGGTCTGCGACCAACACCACCACACCATGTTGATTGATAATTTCAACATGCTCAACTACGGTACCAAATTCAGGCTTTTTTGCATCGGATTTTTCAGAAATAGTCACCTCTGCGTGGATGGTATCACCAATAAATACGGGCTTGACAAAACGAAGGCGATCGTAGCCTTTGGAAAATGCTTCCGGATTAATAACTGAGGCCGTCAGTCCGATACCAATCGCAAAGATCATTGTTCCATGCGCAATACGTTGTCCAAAGGGTTGGGTCTTGCACCATTCCGCATCGAGGTGATGGGGGAAGAAATCTCCTGTATGTCCGGCATGAACAACAAAATCTGTTTCGGTAATCGTGCGGCCCAATGTTGTCCGTTTATCGTTTAATATATAATCTTCAAAAAAAATAGATTCGAAATGCATAATTTAATTTATTGTTGGTTTTAAGGCTTTGTTTCTTTATCCTTTTGTTATCGGTTGCCCCCCTTGGGCACTGCTTTGATAAGCAGCCTCTACGACGGCCATGGTATGGATTACATCTTCAACCGCGGCCGGTAATACCGCTATTTCACCCAGTTTAAAACGCATCAAGCTACCCATGCTTCCGATGAAAGCATCGGGAAACCAAGTTCCCTCGATCGGGTAGGCCACCCATTCCGGTTGACTGCCATCTATTGGCTTGATACAATATTCAAACACGTCGGATACCCCATGCGGATAATCCATCAGCAAACCCATCGTCGCTTTGATAGCCCCCTTGGTACCTTCCCATTTGATATAGCTTTCCTCATGCTTCGGCCCAAATTCATGGTCATGATTGGTATTTACAACAGCGTGTAGTGTGTCTCCGTAATCAAATAGCAAGGTCGTCCTGCTGGATGATAAGGCTTTGGCCGGGTGCTTCAATGTTTTTGCATACACCGACTGTGGATTGCCTAAAAATGAGCGGATCAAATCAATATAATGAACACTGTGATACAGAATCTCCAAGCGTGGGTGTACCATGACATGGGGAAAAAGTTGCCAAGGTGTATGCACCGACACCCGCACTTCCATATCATACAGTTCACCGATATAACCTTGGTCAATCAGCCAGCGTGCCGCATTCACAAAAGGTGCCTGCCGAAGCTGACAGTTGATCGCTGCGACCAATTCTTTACGTTGACAGACTTCTAATATCGCCTGACTATCTGCATAATAATCACCCATTGGCTTCTGAATTAATACAGCCGCGCCCTGAGGTAATGCCTCCAAGGTTTCTATAAATTTATTGGGCATAATGGTTACATCATAAACCGCATTTTCGGGAGCCTGTGCGACGGCATCTTCCACCGTATCGTAAACATGTGGAATACCAAATTCTACCGCCAATGCTTCCGCTTTCGCCTTTGTACGATTGACAATACCATGCACATGAAAGCCTGCCTTACGATAAGCCGGGAGATGCGCATCTTTCACTATACCCCCTGCACCAATAATGATAATCGGCAAAGCAGTCTGGGGTAAAATCGTTTTATAAGGGATATCTATCATAACCATGCATTTATTTTTTCCTGTGCTTTTGTTAATAATGAAAGACTACTTTCATCGGTCTTTATCGCAGCAATTACAGTATCATCGATGATATGTGCAATCTGCGGCCAGTTGGCTAAGCGCGGTAATGTGCGTGCAGTATCGTGCAATTCAGCCAATTTATTATAAAAGGGTATCATCCGATTGATTTCGGAATCATACCAGGTGGAGTAACGACAGCCTACTCCTCCTTCGACAGTGAGCAGCTTATCTTGTTGGCGTCCGACTGCAAAACGTATAAAGTCATAAGCCAACTGCTTATGACGACTACCTTCTGGAATTGCATACAACCAATACACATTTAATGAGGGGGACATCCCGCTTTCTGCTGAAGGAATAGCTGCTACATCCACCTTACCTTTTACGGCCGAGGCGGCATCAATCTGTGCCCAGGATGCAAAACCAAACCAATTGACCATCATAGCTACTTCACCCCGCGCAAAGGCGGCACCAGCCTGCACTGATTCAAAATTAGCCGATTCGGGATGCAATCCGCTATCCTTCATAAATAAGCTACGATAAAAATCCAATGCATCTATAGCTAATGGCTGATCCAGCTTAACAGGTACGTCGCCTTGCTGCAAATCTCCACCGCGGGACCAAAGTTGAATACAAAAATCAAATACCGCATTATGCCCATCCGGGTAGCCAGCAAACACTGTCCCGTACAAGTTATCTTCCGGCCGCGTAAAAAATGCTGCAACAGTCAAAAAATCAGCCCAGGTTTTTGGAATTTCCAAAGGTTTTCCGTAGCGTACCTGAAAACGCATCTGTTCTTGCAAATCTTCAAATAAATCTTTTCGAATAACCAGGCATTCAGGACCATCATGAAAAGGCAAGCCAAATATTTGCTGGTCAAAACGCTGTAAAGCTTGTAAGCTTTCTGGCCAAGCCCCTTTCAGGTCTTCCGGTGGATTCTGTACGATCATACTATCCAGTGCCGACAAACCCTTGGTTTCATAGGCCCGTGCAATCCAATCGGTATTGATGTGAATGATATCCCAATCGCCATTCTTGAGGCCTTTCTTTTCAAAGAAAGCTGCTGTCAATTCCTCTAAATCCAGCGGAACAAACTCCATCTCCACATCCGATGGATATACCTCCTGATAGGCTGCCCAACATTTCTCCATGGCACGCTCAAAGGGTTCAAATTTCCGGACAGCAAAACGTAACTTATCCATACAGTTCCTCCAATATTTTAGTTGTGTGCTCACCAAGTTTGGGCGAACCTTTTGTCGCGGTCAACCGCTCGCCATCGATGCGAATGGGGCAACGGGTGGTCTCATAACGGAAGCCATCGCCCATCGTTACTTGCTGTAGCATGTTTAATATTTTAAAAGCATTATGTTCGGTCAGATGACGCCAATCCAAGACATCGGCGCACCAGATATCCGCTGCTTCCAGTATCTCCAGCCAATGCCAAGTAGGTGCTGTCGTCAGGTGCTCGGCTAAAATAGCTTTAATGGTATCTCTCTCCCGAAAAGCTTGCTCTCCGTCAGCAAAACCTTCTAATGCGCTACAATTCAATAATTTACCAAGAAAAGGAATGGAACCCATCGCAAGGGCCAGAAAACCATCCTGCGTACGATACACCCCATAAGGTGCTGCCAAATATGCATGTGCATTGCTCACCTCGCTACGTTGTGGCAACAATTTGCCATCACGAAAATAGGTTGTGACGGCCTCAAACTGTATATCCACAGCAGAATCCAACATGCTAACATGAACATGCGCTCCTATCCCCTGCATCGCTCGACGGTACAGGCAGGCCAATACGGCACTACATAGATTGGATCCGGCAAACATGTCCACAACGGAAAGTCCCATGGCTACTGGACCATTATTTGCATCGCCACTTAACCAAGTCATCCCGGTAAGCGATTGCAATAATAAATCCTGGCCAGGCCGCTTAACCCAGGGGCCTTCTTTTCCATATCCCGAGATCTCTCCATAAATCACGGTCGGATTGATCTCTCGGACACCTGCATAGTCAAAGCCCAAACGTTCCATGACACCCGGACGAAAATTGTGCAACACCACATCTGCCCGTGCGATTAAATCATGTATAATCTGTTTGTCGGATTCGCTTTTCAAATCCAACACCATACTTTCTTTATTCCGATTAATGGCATGAAACACTGTTGAAGTACCATTCAATATCGTATCAGAGGTATATAATTGCCTGCAAATATCACCCGTCTCTGGTTTTTCTATTTTTATAACCCGCGCACCTAAGTCAGCTAGCCGTAAACTTGCTAATGGGCCGGATAAAAATTGACTAAAGTCGACTACGGTATAACCTGCTAGTGGTAACATATTAATTTTCTAAATAATCGTGAACAATTGATGCCGTATGCTGGCCCACTTTTGGCGCAGGTTTATCCGCATATAAACGCTTTCCATCGATCTGGTACACGCTACGGGTGGTGGTCAATGCGGTGCCATCTTGTAAAGTGACTTCCTGCAACATCCCTGCCTCCTTAAAACCTTGTTCCTCGAAGAAACGATGATAATCGTTTACTACGCCACACCAAATCCCTTCGGATTCCAAACGGGATATCCACTCGCACGTTGTCTTTTGACACAATACTGCAGCAAATTCTTGAAGTATTTCGTCACGTCGTGAAAACCAAGTTGAAGCATCTTGATAGGACTTTCCAGGCAAGCCTATGGTTTCTGCTATATGCCTTACATTGCCCATGGCCAAGGCTAGATAGCCATCAAGGGTTTTGTAGAGTCCATAAGGCGCACTTAAATAAGCATGGCCAGCTCCTCTAACCGTCGACCGCTGAGGCAGCTTGCGGCCATCGTTGACATGTGTGGTCAGCATTTCAAACTGCATATCCAACACAGATTCAAGCAAACTGACTTCAACAAGAGCTCCCTGTTGGGTACGGGTACGTTTCAACAATGCTGCCAATATACCTTGTGTCAGATGTGTGGCACAGTACATATCCACCACGGCCAATCCAAAAGGAACCGGCCCATCCTGCGCACAGCCCGATAACCAGGAAAGTCCCGACAGAGATTGCACGAGTAAATCCTGCCCTGGCTTTTTAGCCCATGGCCCTTCATTGCCGTAGCCAGTTACCGTGGCATAGATCATTTTGGGGTTAATTTTCCGCACACTCTCGTAATCCAAACCGATCTTTTCCATGACACCGGGGCGGAAGTTATGTGTCATCACATCTGCCTGACGGATTAATTTTTTAATATTTTCCAGATCATTTTCATCTTTCAAATTGGCTGCATACGATTCTTTATTTCTGTTGATGGTATGAAAGACCAGGCTACTCTCATCTACAAAAATATTTTTAATCGCAATCTGCCGTCCCCCTTCGCCAGCCCCCGGGCGTTCAATTTTGATGACTCGGGCACCGAGATCCGCCAAACGCAGGCCAGCAGTTGGCCCAGCCATAAATTGTGAAAACTCGAGGACCAAAAGTCCTTCCAGTGGTTTATTATCCATGATCTTCTTTATCGACTAATGATTCCCGATACATCGCATTCATTTTGTCCAAAACCGCCTTTTCGTCGCCGCCATCCCTTAGATAATCAACCACGATATCACCAGCATGATCCTGAAAATAAAGATGACCATCATAACGCGGGCGCAAATAAGCCCGATCTAATGCGGGTAGTGTATTGCTAAAATAATTGGCCGTAACGGCATTTACCTGCTCATTTTTCCAGGCACCTAAATGTCCAGGCTGGCCGCCATTTTCGACATATAGCGTTTTCTGAACTTCCGGTGTCGCGACAAATCGTGCATAATCCATGGCCACATCAATATGCTTGCCCTGTGAAGATACTGCCAGCCCCGCCCCGCCAAGTGTGCTGATCATAGGCGTACCATTTAATGACACTAAATCATGAAAATGCAACACCTTACGTGCATAACCTGCCCGAGCGTAATTCGAATAGCCATAAGCAAATGGACAGTAAGCAATTTCATCACGCTGAGTCATTTCTTCGAAAACCTTAAATGGATTTTTCTCATAAAATCCGGGATCCAATTCATCGGCAAGTGATTTGAATAATTTTAAGACCTTTATTCCAACTGTGTCGCTGATTACTTTTTCGTTATCTTGGCAAGGTTCTTCACCCAAAGAACAACAAAGACCGTAAAAGTGCATCAAGGAATCAATCGGTAACAGCGAAAATCCGACTTTTCCGGTTTTTGCTAGCACTAAAACATCTTCAAATGTACGTGGAAGTGCCACTTGCAAGGCTTGTAAAAGATCCGGACGACTTGCAGCCACCGGTGTTGCAGCATCCGTAGCCAATGCCCATTGCTTTCCAAGAAAGTTATAGCTTTCATGAGATTTCCCAACACTATTAGTACGCTGATCTGCCAAAAAATCTGCGGATAGGTAATCATCAAATGCAGCGAGCATCCCCTTCGCAGCAGCATGTCCCGTCCATGGATGGTCAATGACCAATAGATCGTATTCCATTGCCAAATCTGTCACTGACTTATCAGCAAATTCCTGTAAAGTCCGTTTTGTCCAAACAATTTCAACTGCTGGACATAATTCTTCATAACGCTGCGCAGTCGCAACCATTGGTACAAAGCCTCTGGTATGCCCCCAGGTAATCCCTTTTAACTGGATTTTCTCTGTCATTGTGTATTCATTTATTATTTTATGTTGTCTTGTCGAAAAACAGAGCAACTGTATCTATCATCTTAATATCAAGGTCTATTTACCTATTCCTCCTTAAAAACAGCAAAATATAACATTGGAGCCACGGCGATTTTATCCTTTTTCGTTTCGCTATTTTGGTCTGATAATATAGCCTAAGCGGAACAGTCCTGTAATTTAATTATTGATATTATTGTTTATAATCTTTTCCCTTGTCATGCTTTTTCCCAAAGGAAAAGCGGTTTATAATATTCAAATATAAATACAATATTTGAATATAAAAATTTAACATGCTTTTTTGAGAAGCTAAAAACTCATAAATACTTTTTCTATCTTTAGCCCGATCATTTGTAAGCAAAACATATTATGATAGTAAATAGCTCCGATAAATATAAAGCACCAGCGCTCGAAAAAGGATTGCAGATTCTTGAATTTCTGGCCTTACAACCAACAGCACAATCCCAATCCGAGATCGCCTTGGGCTTGCATCGAAGTCCCAATGAAATCTATCGCATGCTTGCATCACTGGAGTCCAACGGTTACATTCATCGTGATCCAATTTCATCTAAATATTCGCTTTCACTGAAGCTATACTATCTTTCACACCGGCATTCCTTTGTAGAGAAACTACGGGCAACGTCATTACTACCGATGCAGGATACGTCCAACGAAATCAAAGACCCTTGTCACCTCTGTGTTATTTACGACAATCAGGTCATGGTCATCGCTTATGCCAGAGGTTCGTCGCCCATCAGCATCATGATTGAGGAAGGCAACCTCTACAACACGTCCCAGACCGCGTCTGGAAAGCTCCTTTTAAGTTTTTCAGAGGCTAAAAAAAGAAAATCCATTTTAGAAACCGATCCCTATTACCGCAGCTTGAAGAAAGCAGAACGTCAGCAATTTGATAGCGACCTAGCCGAAATCAAACGCAAAGGCTTTTATGAGATGCCCAGCGCATACGCGGAAGGCATCATCGATATTTCTGTTCCCATCGGAACCAGCGAAACAGGCATCATCGCCTGCCTCACGGTTTCAAAGCTCGTCCGACGTCAAATTGGGCAGAATATGCCGACCGAAACTATTGTTGAAAGTTTAAAAAAATGCAGATCACAAATTGAATCCAATCTAGGATTAACTTGACAAAGGCTATTTAAAATAAATATACAACAAGAGCATAACCACAAATAACATTGCCCAGGCAATCTTGACGCGTCCACTTGGTTTCTCCACAGTGATATCGTACATATCCCCATGTTCCATTTCATAAACCGACTTGGGTACCCAGTATGCTAGGCCTATTCCAATAATAAGTAGCAGCATAAATAGACTAAAGGAAAGCATTAGATAATGCGGCCAAAAGGAATAAACATCTTTTGGGAAAATCCAGAGATAACATACACCTGTCCCCAGGCTAAGTACCGCACCAAAAGTCAAAATCGTATTGATTGCTGCTCGATTGGTTCTTTTCCACAACACGGCCATCAGAAAAGCAACAGCTAAAGGTGGCGCAATAAATCCGAGAATAGACTGAAATACATCGAAAAGATTGAGCCCTTTAATTTGATCAATCGCCAGGGCAACGAAAACTGAAGCTAGACAGCCGATGATGACAGTATAACGTCCTACCTGGGTGATTTGCTTATTGTTTGCATCTGGCCGGATATGCTTCAGATATATGTCCATGGTGAAAACGGTACTCAAAGAATTAAGCGACGAACCAATGGTGCCCACCAATACAGCAATTAACACCACGATTACCAATCCATTCAGGCCTGTAGGAAACAGGTTGGTCACCATGGTCATATAAGCAAGTGATGGGTCTTTAAGTCCCGGAAATAAAACCGAACAGATGATACCGGTGAGGATAAACAGCGGCAAGGAAAGTATCTTGAGCCAAGCGATAAAATTAATTCCCAGTTGCCCCTGTTCGAGATTCTTTGCACCCAAAACTGATTGTACCATGGCTTGATCCGTACAGAAAAAAGCGATCGCTGCCACTGGATAACCTAAAGCGATGGCATACCAGGGATAATCTGGATCACTTGCCGGTCTGATCAACGACCAATAATTGGCGGGAGTCTGTTGCATTAAAGAACTTATGCCACCGATTTTGGAAAGTCCCAGGAAAGTCAGAAAGGCCGACACGGCGATCAGCAAGATCATCTGAAAGATATTGATTTTAGCAACTGTCTTTAATCCACCCGTATACGCAAACAGACCAGCTAGGGAGACTAAAACAGTAACCGATTGCCACATTGGAATTCCCAAAATCTGCCGCACTAAAAATCCGCCAGCAAACAGCCCCAACGACAACCATGAAATAAGCATTTTTACCAATGAATACCAAGCCAGAATAGTTTGCGTATTTGGACCGAACCGCTTACCCATAAACTCAGGCAGGGTGCGTACTCCGGTAGAAATATAGCGTGGCGCAAACACCACCGCCAATAGGAAAAGATAGATAAAAGCATACCAGTCAAAATTGACCGCAACGATGCCCGTTGTATAGCCTACTGTAGCAAAAGCCAGCAACATGGATGGTCCGACGTTAGTCGCCCACATATTGAATCCAATACTGTACCAGCTTAAGGATTTGCTGGCCAGGAAGTGTTCTGCCCCTTCAACCTTTTTACGGGATGACAAGAGGCCGATCGTCAGTAATGCTAACAAATAGACTACGACGATACAATAGTCGTAAATGGTTAACTTGTCTAAGATACTATTCATCTTCCTAGGTTCAAGTCGACACCATATCTTTCCAGCAGTTCCTTTGGACGGACAGGCTTTCCTGTTGTCAATGATTCATCCATAGCTTGCAATAAGGCTATAGTACCTATACCCTCTTTCATATCTGGGGAGGCATCCTCTCCGGTACGGATAGCTTTTGCGAAGTGCTCCAGGTAATTTTGATATTCACCGGCATGATGGCTTTTTCCTTCGAAACGGAAGTAATGCTTTAGTTTATGCTCCCATGTCAGCATGCGTTCTTCGCCCGTTTTATCCGTAATTGCATACCGGAGGTCCATATAATCTGCCTGACTAGCACCTTCGGTCCCCCGTAAAATACAACTCATCTCACTATCCCGTGTGACAGGCTGTACAGGTCCGGTATACGCACCACTTACTCGGGCTACACGGCCATCTTCGGTCTTGAAAATAAAATGCATGGTGTCTGGATTTTGCAGCCCTCCTTTTTTTCCGTTGGCGCTCAGCATGCCATATCCCATCACCTCTTCAATATTCGGCAGATACCAGCGGATAAAATCAACCGGATGACTCAACCCACCGTAAAGCCATTTGAAGGAAGACTGTAAAGACCAAGGCTTCTCCAAAAACCAGCGGTGATCAGCATGGTAATAACCTTCGATGGTAATCAACTCACCGATCAGTCCAGCTTCAAAATCTTCTCTTTGCTTTTTCACCGGTTCAAAAAAACGGGAGCTCTGCCCAACAAATACACGCTTATTTTTCTGAGCTGCGAGTTCCAATAAACCATTGGCATCGGCCAGATTATCAATAAATGGCTTGGTGCAGATCACGTGTTTATCGTGCGCCAGCGCCAATCGGATATGCTGTGCGTGAAGATGATCCGGGGTATAAATTGCAATAGCTTCAATGCTTTTATCATTAAGCATTGCTTGATAATCATTGGTATAATCATGAAAATCAAATTCTTTCATACGTTTGCGTCCTAGGTCTTCGTTCAGATCGCAGATCTTGACCAAATCGATATATGGACTTTGTAATGCCGCAGACATCGTGCTACGTCCTTCACCAAGTCCTAAAATTCCTAATTTTAACTGTTGTATCTGTTCCATTTTATTGTTTATAAAAAATCCATGTTTCATTCACTCCCGTTCCGGGAATACCTTCCTGATAGGTCCCCATAAGTTTGTTCCATTCCATAACCCGTGGATTGTCCCTGGTCGTCAGCTGATCGATTGTTTTAAAATCCTGACCTTTTGGAAAAGAAATATATAACATAAGCTGCCTTCCATTTCGGTAGACCAATACCTCGTCAAAGCCGGCTTTGCAGAACCCTGCTGCAACTTCGGGCCATTCTTTAGATTGATTTTTATGGGCTTCGAAATAAGCCTCCTGTTTCGATTTATCGTCCACCAGTTGTGCGGTAAGTAACACAAAATCGATATCTTTCACTTTCTCGGTTCCACAGTTGCTCCGATCGAACGTATAAAATAGATCATTGAACAACTTATAAGAAATTGCCGGATAATTAGCTACCCAAGCACTCGATATTTTCTTACCGATTTCATCGTCTGTCATCAGCAAGATGTAATCCTTCCAACGATATACCTGGCTGCTATCGGCTCCTTGTTTAGCAAAAAAATCTTTGATTTCAGTCAGCTTAAGCTGCTTTTTTGCATCATGGATCTGAAAAAATACAGGTTTGGTAAAAGGAATATATGTATTGAAAGCTACATTTTTAGGTATTGATCGTTTTTCAGACAATAAATAGGCATAACGTGGACCGATGCCAGCTTCTTCTTTGACCCTGGCATCCGCCTCGGGTCCATTCTTTATCCACTCAACACTCGGCCCATTCGCATTTCGCAATATTTTATTGGATGGGAACCAGTTGTTGCTGACATTCATATAGGCTGAGCCTTCATCGGTATAGAGATAAAACCAATGTTCAGGAATATGCGCATAAGGCGACACATAGATACTGTCGATATAATTTTCCTGAATTTTTGTTCCGGGCTGAGCCGATAAGGTGTAAATACCGGCTACATCATACATGTATTTGCCATAACGTGTGATCTTATTTTTGAAAACACGATTATTACGCATAGCATTGACTGTAGGTGTCCAGCCCCAGCCCAAGCTAATGCCTGTGTACGGAAGATCAAGCAATTCATTGTTTGTAATAGCTACATTGCGGACAAAACCGGCACCAATCCCTACTGTTCCCCAATCCTCATTCCCAATATCTTGGATTAGATTATTGCTGACCACAACACCATCGGTCAAGATACGCTCATCGCTGGGCTGAAAAGGTAAATGTGCTTCAATCTCCTCATCTGAAAACTGACCGAGCAGTACACCCGATCCGCCGATGTCCTGAAATAGATTGCCAATTAGACTATCCTTCAGGTTGCCCTGCCGATAGTCAATGCCTGTTGCTGCCAAATGGGAAAATCGGCAAGCTGAAATATTGGTAAAGGCCGTATGGCTAAGCATGACTGCCGCTTGAGGCCGTCCCAGCCAAGCCTGATTCTCCAATCCCGCTTTATCCTTAGTGCCTGGTTTAGCCAGTTTATAGGCGTCCAAAAAATACATTCCCGCCTGTAAGGCAACGTGTCCGTAGTAGTACGGCCTTAACCAGGAGCTGTGCTGAAATTGAAGCCCTTCGATATATACATGACAAACAGGTGATTCCAAAGTCCCTTGCATCCTCAGGATCGTTTCGAGATAAGGCGCTACAACATGTAACTTATCTAAGTTTTCATCAGGTCTTTTATAATAATATACTTTATGGTTTTCTTCATCCAAAAACCATTCTCCCGGCTGATCCAAAAATTCAAGGGCATTGACCAGACGAAATGCCGAATTGCCATATTCCTTAGACAACCAAGGCTTAGGCCAAGGGTGTTCATTCTGTAATTTACCTTCCGGTTCATGAAAAAATAGTGTGGTACTATCTTTTGTGACTACCGCCTCACGAACCCGGAGCTGTGCTATTGCCCACCACTGATGGATGAAAAACTCCATACCGGCCTTATAGGCAAACCTTTTCGGTAACACGTTCGGAATGACGGCCGCTTGTTTTTGAAAATCCCAATTGATGATCCGGGGCAAGTGGGCATCATCGTGACTTTCCGCACGGATTGCTTTACGTGAGCCAACCCACAATTGACAGAAAGGGAAATACTTTCCTCCGGCCTGAGGGGCATCTGCCACCATGATATGCTTAGCAATAGCAGGATCCAATCTCTTTTCACTTTTTACTTGCCGCCAGTCTATAACAGAAATCCCACCCGAAAATACGGCTTCGTTGCCTACCGCTTTTATCCATGTCGGACTTTCGGCTGTTCCGCTGTCTTCAGGGCGGATAAAAATGGTCTGGGTGGGCACATACTGTCCGTCCTGAATCCAGATTGTGATGCCATGCCGCATGCGCGGATCGTTTAATCGTCGCCATTCCCTAGCCTCACGCAGGGCATCCTCCAAACATGAAAATGGAGCTCCCGGGCTGCCATCCCGTTGTTCCTTGTTGCTTTGTTTACCAACATGGATTTCACCTGTCTGCGCCGACAGACTACCGAGCGAAAAAAATATAAAAAACCATATGAGAATTGTCTGCTTCATCTGTAAATAATTTAAATATTATACTATTCGGTTTCAGCCGTGCTTATAGATTCAGAACAATGGCTATCAATACCCATTGTTCTGAAGAAATTCACCTGGGTTACTAATGGCGTCCATCTGTCCTTGCGGAATTGGACGAAGGCCATGTACGCCATCCTTAAAATATTGTCCGACATCGGGATTGACCGCCATCAAATACGACCGGCTCAATTTGCCCATGCGTTTCAAGTCATACCAACGTGTGTACTCGCCACACAGCTCACGAGCGCGCTCATCCAGTATAAACTGGGCTGTGATATCTCCAGCAGTAATCTGCTTGGCCCCTACCCGGTCGCGTAATACATTGATATAGTTGGCGGCTGTTCCGTTGGCACCATTCAAGTGAAAGGAAGCTTCGGCAGCAATGAGGTATACCTCTCCCAAACGCATAACAGTAGCATAGGCGTCGCTGGTAAAATTGTTTGCTTTCGGACTAATTAACGAGCCCGAATTGAATTTCACCAGAGATGGATAAAAACCGATAAATGGATTATCCACCTGTCCCGGCTGCTGATTTGTCCGGGTATATTTCATTTTGACCTTATTATCCGATCCATAGACATCTTCTAGGTCAAGCCAGATATAATTTTGCTGAAATTGGACTTTTTTCTCTTCGTCATAGCCAGCTTCGCCGCTACGGGCTATTTTAATCGCTACACTTCCTTTAGGAAGGTTAGCCCCGACAGCGACAGCATTTTCATCACGGTCAAACTGCACGACAGCATCTCTGCTCCAGTTATAATTCGCATTGGAGGTCCACTGTGTCTGGAATGAAACACCATAACGAGGATCTAAGGTGTTATCGCTATTTTTGAATACATCAAGCAGGTATTTGGTCGGCATAAATGTTCCGCCAGACCAACGTCCTACTTCGGTCTGAAATCCGGCAAGCTGTATGGCACCAAAAGTTGTCGGCGTACAATAGAACCGTTTAAAATCATTATTATGATCGTATACATTGGTGGATCCATACTCCTGCGAATAAGGAATCTGGTAAAGTGCTTCGGCGTTTTTCTTGTTATTTGCCGCGTTAAAATTATCTATAAAGGAGGCATACAGGTGTACGTTGTAGCCCACCTGATTATCAATCAATTTTTTTGCCGTCTGCAGTGCTTCCTCCAGGTACTGATTGGTATTATATTCTTTTGTCTGCAAACAAGCTTTTGCCAATAGGCCCAATGCAGCCTTCTGACTTGGCCGTCCGACTTCTGTAGGTCCTACAGGCAAGTGTTCTGCAGCATACCGCAGATCAGGCAGGATACATTTTTCATAAATTTCCAGCACAGGTGTACGTATGGCGGCAGTATTGGCTGTTGTGGTCTCCGTGAGGTTAAGCGGACAAGGACCAAACTGTTCGACTAGATGGAAATAATACAATCCTCTTAAAAAATAAGCTTGGGCAACTTTTTCCAGTTTTTCTTGCTCGCTGGAAAAATCTTTGACCTGATCCACCCTGCCGATGACGATATTACAATAATTGATGGCATCATAAGCACCATTCCAGTAGTCCTTGGCCATGTCTATGGACATAGAACCGCCAGAAGCATATTTTAAATAGTTTTGGTTATTATTTGAATTCAGATCCGCAGTCCATAAATCAGTCCCCCCCTCGGTAACGAGTAAGAAGTTTCTTCCATAGAAGTAACGTGGTAGATCAAAGTAACAGCTGTTGATCAGTTTATCGAAACCGGCTTTATTTTCCGCGACCTTATCCACCGTGACCCCAGAAGGGTTATATTCATCGAGAGAACAGGAATTCAAAAAAAGTCCTGCACATAAGAGTATATTGAAGTAGTTGATTTTCATAACATATTGGCATTAAAAAGTAACATTTAATCCGAGCACAAACTGCTTGGTCAACGGGAAATTATCCGAACCGTTGGATTCGGGATCCTGGTACTTTAACAGCTTACTTTTTGTAAAGATGAACGGATTGTTAGCGGTTGCATAAAAACGGAAACGTTCCATGGAAAGACGCTTAATGAATGACTTTGGCAAACTATAGCCCAAGGTAATATTCCGAATCTTAAAATAGGATCCATCCACGTATTTCAACGCATCAAACCCGATATAGCCACTGGTCGAGGAATGTAATCCTGGTCTTGGCAAATAAGCGCCGGGATTTTCCGGTGTCCAATAATCTATATCGTCGGGACTATTTCCTACACCTGTTGTCGGATCATAACGCGTGATCAAGTTGCTGGACAACATCTGTCCCCATCTTGCGGTTAAAAATACCGAAAGGTCCCAGTTATGGTATTTGAAATTATTCTGAAATCCACCCGTCCATTTCGGAACCGCTGATCCAAGAATACGTTTATCTTTGGCTCCATATGCATGCGTACCATCTTCATTGACCGTACCATCAGTGGCTAACTTAATATCACCCGGTTTGGAATTGAATAAGGCTGCCTGCTCCGCTTCACTTTCCTGCCAGATACCGAGGTACTGATAATCAAAAAACGTTTTGATTGGCTGATTGATAAATAGGTTATTTGAAATCAGGTCTTTCCCCCCCGGTAATGAGGTCACACGTTCTTTATTCGCGGCAAAAGTCAATGTTGAATTCCAGGTAAAACTATCTCCCTGAATATTTTTTGTATTTAATGCGAGTTCAAATCCTCTATTGTTTGTAGCACCAATATTCTGCCACATCTTGAAAGGCGCTCCCCAGGAACCGCCTAACGAAGCTGGCATATCCCGTAGAAAGAGCAGATCTTTTGTTTCTGTATTGTACCAATCAATAGTTAGGTTAGCTTTCTGGTTCAAGAATTGCGCATCTAGACCAATATTTGTTGTATACGACTTCTCCCAGCCCAGGTCCCTATTAGCAAGTTGTTGATTCAGAATAAAAGCTGGACCGAGTGTACTTTCACCAAAACCTACCGGTTTAGGCGCATTATATCCACCTGCTTGTGTACCATAGGCGCCCACGCCCCCCGAATTACCGGTGATACCATAACCTGCGCGTAGCTTTAACTCCGATATTTTGCCTTTCAATGGCGCAAAGAACTGCTCATCACTTAGGCGCCAAGCAAATGCTCCTGCTGGAAATACGTCCCATTTATTGCCCTCGGATAATCGAGAAACACCATCCCAACGGCTGGAAACGGATAGCAAATATCGCCCCTGATAGTTATAGTTGATACGCCCCACATAAGACATCGACTGTGAACCAATATAAGAAGAGCGAATTACAGAAGTGGTGGCCGCACTCAGATTGTGGAAAGAATAAGAATCCAGGTCGAATCCGGATCCACCTGCGTAAGCTTGTTCCGCTTGGTTTTTCGACCACGAGGTTACTCCCGTCAATGCAAAATGGTGGTCCTCATGCAGGTCAAATTCATAATTTAAGATATTTTCCCAGCGATAATTGTAATTCCTGTCATTGATGATGACTGCGGCCGGTAATTTAAAACCCGCTTCGGGATTGGCTATGGATTGCGTCCCAAAATATCGGCCCGTACGTTGGGATCCTATGGTTGCGCCGAAGATCGAACGAAACGAGAGCCCTTTGACCGGGGTAAAATCAAGATAGGCATTCCCAGCAAAATAGTTGCTCAGAATGTTATTTTTATATTGATCCTTGATCTGATCAGACAAGGGATTGGTAACACCGTCCACTGGGATATGATTGATATTACCATCAGCATCAAACGCATTTCCGAGAGGCAAAAAGGTCAGGCTGTTGCCGAATACATTTTGTGCGGCCTGGTTATTGTCCTTATACGTGTACTGTAGATTCGTACCTACTTTAAACAGGTCAGAAAGTTTATGATCTATATTTGCCCTTACAGCGTACTTTTTATTATTATCATTTTTTATAAGACCTTCTTCATCGTTATAGTTGAGCGACAAAAAAGCTTTTGTTTTTTCATTACCGCCATTCACTGAAAAGCTATAGTTCTGCTGGATTCCGTCTTTTAAGACCAGGTCCATCCAGTCCACCCATTTACCGTTTTCAAAGGCCTCCAACTGTGCAGGATTCTTAAAGATATTATTGGCAAATTCTGGGTAATTGCCATGCTCACCACGGTAAGCTTCCCTTTTCAGTTTCATATAATCGTCTCCCAGCAATCCATGGGGATATTTTGGGAATCCATTATAGCCAAAATAGGAATCAAAATTCACGATCGCTTTACCCGCCTTACCCTGTTTTGTCGTAATGATAATTACACCATTTGAACCTGCAGAACCATAGATTGCCGTCGATGAGGCATCCTTCAGAATGTCTATGGATTCGATATCACTGGGATTTAAACTCGTAAAATCACCTGGAATACCATCAATAATATAGAGCGGATTATTATCACCACTGAAAGACCTGTTGCCCCTTAGGCTCGCACCGACATTGGCACCTGCACGTCCGGATGATTTGGTGATATCCAGACCGGAGACTTTTCCCTGAAGGGCGTCCATGACATTGGCCGTTGGCGTCATCATAATCTCTTCAGATTTAACGGAAGCCACGGCCCCCGTTAGATCCCGACGTTTGGCCGTACCATAACCGATTACCACGACCTCGTCTAAAGCCTGATCATTTTTCTTAAGCGCAACATTAACGCTGTCGCCTGCTTTTACTGCCAACACATTTTCCGTGTAGCCAACTGAAGTGATTTTGATTGTGCCGCTCTCCCCTGTTATTTTAAGTGTAAATTCTCCAGTTGCGTTGGAGGAGGTTGATTGCGTAGAATTGACAACTGTTACAGTAGCGCCAACAATAGGATTGCCCTGCTCGTCTGTAACTTTACCTTTTATTTCTTTTAGTTGATTTACAGTGATTTTATGAAACGTAGTGACATTTAACGCAGCATTGGAAATCAATGGATTTCCGAGTATAAAACTACTGCAAAAGAGCATTAACATCGGATATTTTGAACCGGAAGCAGCGGCCCCCAATGTCATTTTTCCGAGATTAATCTTGTTTTTGTTCATAATTGAGTTATTAGATTTAATTTGTTCAGTGTGGTTATTATTTTACTATTTATTTAGCTGTTCGTTCGTGAAGAATATCTAGCTGTACTTAGATTGTAATTTGTTGGTCCCCCAAAGCCGAACGGATAATTACGGTGCAAGGCGTATCGGCTATTTTTTGAATAATTCCTAATGCTTTCCCTTTAAATGTTTTTCTGTTGGGACGATGCAATCCCCTTAGATCAGCCTGAAATCCATTGTCGGTTCCCAGAACTTCCGCATCCCCCTTTACAATGAACTCAATTTCCTGATCATTGTGCAACACGGGATGTCCTGCTTGGTCCACCAGTTCTGCTGTAACAAAGTAAAGGTCGCGGGACTCCCCAGCGGCATATTTTTCATGTTCCATGGAAACTTTTACTGCATGTGCTTCTGTTGCTGTACGGACACTCGCCTCCTGAACAATTATACCGTTACGCTTTTTAACCACCTTCAGTTCACCTTTTTCAAAAGGCACCTTCCAGCTGGCGTGCAAACGATCTGCGGTCTTGGCTGAAGTTCCCAGACTCTTACCATTGAGAAACAGTTCGACCGCATCAGCCTTGTTATAATAAGCCCACACGTCCACACTATCACCGGTTTTCCAATTCCAATGCGGTAAAAGATGCAGGACATCTTTGTCTGTCCATTCAGACTGATACATATAGTACACGTCTTTGGGAATACCGGCAAGATCGACAATACCATAGTATGAGCTCCTTGCAGGATAAGGGTAAGGCACGGGCTCGCCTAGATAATCGAAGCCGGTCCAGACAAAGGTTCCGGCCAGGAAAGGACGATTCTTGACCGCTAGCCAGGCTTTCTCATGGCTTGTGCCCCAATAGGCAGCAACATTATCATAGGCCGAGACTGTAAAATCTGGATTGCCATTCACGACATATTTGTCCTTCGATGAAGCAGGCCACAGCTGAATCGTATCTTGCAACTTGTCATATACCCCTCTGGTCTGTAAGGCAGAAACAGTTTCTGATGCCAACAGCGGTATATTTTTAAATTCTACAGGTAATTTATCATAATCTTCATGTTTGTAATTGAAGCCCAGCACATCTAAAGTCTCTGCTTGTGCGATAAAGTTTTTTACATAATTATTTTCTGTCAAAGCAGCAGTAACGGGACGTGTTGGATCCAGAGATTTAACCAATTTGGCCATTTCTTGCGTTAAGGCAATACCCGTAGAGTCAAATTGTTCTCGGATTTCATTTCCGATGCTCCATAGGATAACCGAAGCATGATTGCGATCTCGACGCACCCATGCCTCAATATCCTTGAGGTGTTCCGTAGGAAAGTCCATGTGGTAGTCGAACTTATTTTTTCGCTTTTTCCACATGTCAAAGGCTTCATTGTAAACCAAAATTCCCATTTCGTCGCAGAGATCGAGTAACTCTTCTGCGGGTGGATTATGCGCAGTGCGAATGGCATTTGCGCCCATTTCTTTCATCATCACAAGCTGCCTTTTTGCAGCGGACTTATTGAAAGCCGCCCCTAAAATGCCCAAATCATGATGCATGCAGACTCCATAAATCTTCAAAGCCTCGCCGTTTAAGTAAAAACCTGTTTTTGCATCAAATCGAATTGTCCGGAATCCAATTCTCTTTTCGATTTGATCTTCAACTGTATTATTTTCAGTTAAAAGAGCCAGTTGCACCCGGTATAAATTCGGAGAAAGGGGACTCCAACGTTGTGGTTTTTCCACTTGAAGGGATGCATCAATATATCCATCTTTCTCAACCCCTGTTTTTTTCAACAGTATATTTCCTTTGGGATCCCAAACTGTAATTTGATATTTATTTCCTGCAACGCCTTTAGGTCGCGCCAACTTATTCAATTTAGAAAGTACTCTCAACTGCCCCAATTCACCATGTGTCTCGGGCGTGGTGATAAAAGTCTCCTGTTCATCGAGTTGTACTGCACCGGTCTTGATCAGGTAAACATCACGGTAGATTCCCGAGCCCGAATACCATCTGGAGTTTGGCTGTTTACTATTATCCACCCGGACGGCAATTCGGTTATACTGATTTCCAAATTTCAGATATGGTGTGAGATCTAATGTAAAAGAGAGGTAACCATTAGGCTTTTTACCCAAATAGACGCCATTGATCCATATCTCCGCATAACGGTAAATTCCGCCAAAGTAGAGCTGTATAGATTTACCCTGATCTGCTGCAGGCAATTTAAATTCCTTACTGTACCAGCCAATTCCGCCAGGCAATGCTCCACCAGCGTTTCCAGCAGGATAGGCAGCGCCAAAATCAGCTTTAATACTCCAGTCATGAGGGAGTTCGACCGGTTCCCAAGCCTGGGGATCGATATCATGCAGGCGGTAACCCAGCTGATCCTGCAACGTGAAATGCCAGTTTTCATTAAAGTGGATTTTGGCGCGTCCCTGCCCAGATACAAGTTGTAGCTGCAACAGAAAGAGAACAGAAATAAAATAATGTAACTTCATATTAAATGATGATTTATAAACCCCATTGCCATCAATGATGTTGTTGTGCTTGTTTCTTTATTCATTAATCAATTTAGGGCATTTATGCTGCCCGATTCAAAGCTTGGATAGAATGGTCCTTCCTGGATGATGATTTCCTAAGGACTATCCGTGCTTTTGGTTTAAGATCTTAAAAATGCACATTGCTCCGACCTAGATCTTTGGAGGTCGCCACGGCGATACCACGGTTACCTTTGCTATCCACTGCACAATAAAAATGATAGACAACCCCCTCCGTTTTCAGCACAAAAGACTTGTGGGCATACTGCTGATCAAAGCTTTCACTTGATTCGATAAGGTTGTCACCTTGCCAATCTGTCCAATGGATCAGATCCTTCGAGGCAGCAAAGCGGTTGAATGCACCTTTACGATCTTTCCAGAATGCACCAAAATAGAACATCACCCAGTTACCATGAATACGTTGGATCATGGGATCACCAGTGATGCCCATGGGGTGATGAACCACTGGATCTTTCTGAAAGCGCTTCCAAGTTTTCATATCGTCTGATACGGCCATACCGATACGTTCATACCAACGGGTCGCCTTGTTGTTTGCTAATGAATCGCCTACAGCATTGTAATACATCACAAAACGATGCGCTGTATTTCTATCAGGATCCTCAATGACATAGCTTTTAAATAGTTTATGACGATTTTCCCACCAGGAAACATCTGGATCCGTACTGTTTAGAACCGGATTGGGCAGCTGCTGCCACTGGACGGGTTTGGTGGGCTTTTTACTGGTGTAAGCCATCCCAATCGACAAGGGTTCAGGCTCATAGCCTGCAGTAGAACCTCCAAAATAAGACATCCAATATTTTCCAGCGTAAGTATTGAGTTTATATGTTCCACCCCATTTTGTATCAACCAAAGCATTGTATCCTGCTCGCTGCTTGGCATCCCAGTTACCATCGGGTGCCACAGCAAGCTGTTTCCCCAGTGTCTCCCAATGCAGGAGATCCGTGCTCTGCGCCAGCCAGGTCTCATAACCACTTCCATCAAACACAATATAGGTCATATACCAATATTTTCCGGCTTTGTATAGGGTTGGACAGTCCATCAGTTCACCTTTATGCTGCGGAACCAACACGAGCCCGTACTTGTAAGGTGTCTTTACTTCTTCATAAATTTTTGTCATCTCCGCACTGGAAATTCGTTGAGCATGTGCCCAAGATGTCCAGCCTGGCAATGCAAAAAACAGCAATAGTAGTATTCTTTTCAGTCGTCTCATCTGTAATCGTTATTCTTTCATCGTTGCTTTCAAGTCCCTCATGTGACAGCAAGACCATTGTCCATGCTACTTTTAACGACAGGGAGCTTGCTTGCTTTTACTTCGTAATGGTATATTTTCCCGAGCCCAATTTCAGTTCCACCTGCTCCTTGGTAGAAACCACAGCATCGCGATCCAGCTGCTTTCCATTGACCAAATAGCTTCCTTTAGGCAAAATCAACGTACATTGGCTATTGACAGGAATTTCCAGTTGATAATTTCCGTTAGTCTGTTTCCGGTTAAAATAGATCTTTCCATAAGGGCTTTTAAAACTTATTTCGCAGTCTTTCAGGAGGTCCAGCATTTTGGGCTCGATCCGAAAATGTTTAAATGCGGTCGATCCTATATCTTGCTGTATCCCACCAAGTCCGGTATGGAACCACTCCATTAAGTGTCCAAGCATAAAATGATTATTGGAAACGTTCGGGAGCCCCGCCCAGGACTCGGTCAGTGCCGTGGCCCCCTTCCGCAGCTGATAACCATACCCGGGCCGGTCGTCACGGTGATGCATAGCATAGATGAGATCGTCACGGTTGTTGGCCTGCAACATCTGTAATAGATAACGATGACCGATATCTCCCGCCGTCAACGCCGTATCGTTTTGGCAGACCGTTGTCGTTAGCCTTTCAAAAACTGCCTGTTCAGCCTCCTGAGGTACTAATCCAACATAGAGTGGCATGGCTAACGCCGTCTGACTACCAGAACCATAGCTATGTTCCTGAGATCGATAAAATTGCTGATTGAACGCATTGAATACAGCCTGCTGTAACGTCTTAAATTTTTCGGCATCTTCTTTTTTTCCAAGTAGCGTAGCGATGTCTACCATGAGCTTCAAGTCGTAGTAATATATTGCTGTAGCCGTAATTCCTGGAGTAGTCAGCTGGGATACACCCGGACGTTCAGGCCCCAAATCATACCAGTCACCCAAACCCTGTGTCAAAATATGATCCTTCGCCCTTGTACCTAAATAATCAATATATCGGGTCATCATGGTATAATTATCGGCAAGGAAAGCTTCATTTCCATACCAGCGATAAGCATACCAGGCTAGGATAATTGAACTGCTTCCCCACTCAGGTGAGTCCCTGAACATATCCCCGCCCCAGTCAAACTGTACGTATTCGGGGGCTATTTCAGGGACCAGCCCGTCCTTTGTTTGAGAGTGCCGCATATCCCGCAGCGACTTGGCAAACAAACGCTCAGCATCAAAGTTAAATTGCACCGACGGTCCCATCAAATGCAATTGCTCCAACCATCCTAATTTTTCACGATGTGGACAATCAGTAAAGACACTGACCATATTACTCTTAATTGCCCAATTGATCAATTCATGGATCTGATTAAAGAGTGTATCGGAACTTTCAAAGCTTCCAACTTGTGCTGTACTATTTCGGATATGGGCCAATTGTATCGCATCGATTCGAATCGGTTTGCTGCCCGCAGGATGTTGCTGAACTTCGGCATAACGAAACCCATAATAGGTAAAACGCGGCTGCCAGGACACAGTCTCATCTTTTGCAAAAATATATTGGTAGTAATAAGGGCTTCCTGAATGTTTTTGACTAGGGCGTCCATCAGCAGTCATCAATTCGGCCGGATAAACCCGCACGGTATCTCCAGCTTGTCCGGTCATTCGCAAGGTGACTATACCCGAGGCATTCTGTCCAAAATCATAGGTGATCCGTTTTCCCCCATCAGTTTGCTGCAATCCAACAGGTGCGAAACGCTGCATAATTTTTACCGGATCGATATCCTGTGCCCTAAGCTTCGGTCCATCCGTAATGAGGGCTTGCTGCCAGCTCGTGTCATCATAAGTGGGAGCAGACCAATGATCAGGCAAAATTCGCGCATCGTAGTCCTCGCCCCCATACATGCTGGAAAAAGTAATTGGCGACCGATGTGTTTTCCAGTCGGCGTCACTCACGATGAATTCTTGCGTTCCATCTGTGTAGGTATTGACGATCTTAAGTTTGAGCTTTGGTAGGCCAAAAGCAACTTTATGTTTTTGGAATCGGCCTTTAATTGGTGGAATATAATAAAACCCATTTCCTAATAGGGCAGCAATCGTATTCTTTCCCTGCTGCCAGACATGGGTAAGATCGTAAACCACATAATAGGCCTCTTTGTCGTATTTCGTCCAGCCCGGCTGTAGCACCGCATCATCTACCCGCTTGCCGTTCAAGAGCAATTCATAATGTCCCAGGCCTGCAACATAAGCGATTGAAGAACTGATCTTCTTTTTCACCTGAACTGATTTCCGAAAAACCGGAAGGTCATAACTCTTGTCTAAACGAAGCTTGCTGGAGCTTAGAGGTAGAGGGTTGATAAACGAATCTGGCAATATATCTTTAGCAATCCATCGTGCATTCCCCCAATCTTCTGCGTTCAACAATCCAGTATGAAAGCGTTGTACCGCGCTTGTAGCTGTCTCCTTTTTATTGTCACGTACCTGCACACGTAAGTAATAGCTTGTACCAGAAGTTAAAGGGTTTCCCTTATATAACAAATTTAAGGCTTGTTCCGTCAGTACCCATTGGGAATCCCAAAGCAGATCCTGCTTCACAAAACGAACACTTTTACTGACCTGGATACGATAAGCCTGTTGTTGCACATCAAATTTATCGCTGTGCAATTGCCAGCTAAATAAGGGTTTTAATGTATTTATGCCCAATGGGTTTTCGCGCCCCTCTATTAACACACGAGTCACCGATAATTTGGCCATACCAACCATGGGCATAGCCAGCAATAACAGGAAAATGCTCCATAAAATGAATCCTTGCTTTCCAATATTCTTCATTCTTTTTATTTTATCCCTAGCTGTATCCATATTCAATATTAAGGAGACTCAGTCATCACACGCACGCGATCCTGTGTCAGCCCCGAAACATTGGTTATTGAGACGCTGGTATCTTTACACACAAACACACTATTTTTAATCTTGATATTTTTAGCGTCTTTAACTGACAGATAACGGTCCCCACGGCCAAAGACGCGATCAATTCTAACATCTTCCAAGACCGATTCTGGAATACCTTCGATCTTAATACAATCTTTAGCAGCATCAATATACACGTCCTCTATTTGGATATCGGAAAAATGCGGGGTCAAAACATTCTTTTGCACTTCGAAATCACGGTTGGCTTGGTTTCCAACGTGCTGGGCCTGTCCCAGCATATCCCAACGCAATGCCGACTCGACATCCCGCATGCGAATACGTTCAAAACGCATGGTAGATCCGCCTCCTCCTCGCGGTCTTCTGGTCTTAAAACGTATACCAACATTGGTTTTTCCAAACACACAATCATGGACATACACCTGCTTTGCCATGCCCGCAGTCTCGCTACCAATCGTAAATCCACCATGACCTTTTTCCGAAAAGCAATAGCGGACTACAATATTTTCCGAAGGTCTGTTCACCCGTAGTCCATCATATCCACGTCCCGCTTTTACGGCGATACAATCGTCGCCAGTGTTCAGGGTGCAGTACTCCACAAGCACGCGGTTGCACGATTCAATATCTATCCCATCACCCCGTGGTATACCAATTGACTGTATACGTACCCCCCGGATCACGACATCCTCACAGTACGTGGGAACGATATTCCAAAAAGCCGTACGCTCCAGTGATACACCTTCGATCCAAACTTTTTTGCAGTTAATAGGAGCAATAAGTGCGGGTGGAAAGATAAAATCTGCTGTTTTACCATCATAGATTCGCTGATCGACAGGCGTATTACTGTCCACAATCTTTTCAATGACATCGTGCGTCATGGTTTTGCTTCGAACACTTCCATCACCAGGGCCAATAACCTTACCCGATCCTGTGACAGCAATATTTTCGGCTCCATTAGCATAAATACACGCACCCAAACTATATAATTCTACCCCTTCATTTCGTGTAAACACTACGGGAAGAAAGTCCTCAATTTCACTTTCAAATTCTAATACTGAACCCGCATCCAGCTGTAGATTAATATGGGATCTCAGCGTAATCCGTCCAGTATGATGATGCCCTTTCAATATCAAAGTCCCACCACCCTGTGCAGCAAGCTGATCGAGCTTAGCCTGAATACTTTCAGCAGGCCATACGGTATCTTTTCGCATCGGAAATGTTGGCCGTTGGACATTCCATGCCGTAAAAGGAGATTGCACCTTCTCGGGCTCTCTAGGCATCTCTTCGGCCCCTACCTGATCCGCACGCAGCAACACCTTATCCAACTGCTTGTCAACCGGAATACTTCGACATCCCTGCATTCCCAGTATGACCGCCACAAGTGATATTATCCAGTTTATGCGCATTGAAACACCTGTTTTACGTAACGTGTATTTGCACCGAAATTTTCTTTAACAGCCCGTGGGGGTAGATTTGCGTCACGCGACCGCTCGATCACGAGCCAACCTTGCCAGCCCATGCGATCTAAGGTTTGTTTTACCAAGGGCATATTCAGTCGTTTATTATTTTCGAGCCAGACACCGTCCTCATCCGTACAATGTATCTGACAGATCCGCTTCTTTCCTAAAATAGTAAGCTCTTGAATCAGATCACGTCCTTCTTTCAACGGATTGGAAAAATTAAAATAGATTTGGATATGTTTGGAGCCAACTTCTTTTAAAAGACCGACTTCACCTTTCGCGTCCAATGCTGTTTCAATTCCGATCACCACACCGGCCTTTTTTGCCATCCCACCTACCACACGAAGACGCTCTACGATAGCAGGTCGCAACTCAGGATACTTAACCAAATCGCACGTTACGCCCAAAGGCAAAAAAGCCACTTTAACGCCCATTTTCTGACAAGTGTCCAAACAATCCCCTACCATCTGCTGATAAGTCGGTCGCGTGGCAAAAGACTGTGCATAGAAACCAGTCATAGCTAACGAACAGATCGTTAATCCAGTTTCCTTCGCCTTGTCGAGAAAGGTTTTCTGTACAGTGGGATCAACTAACTTACTGTCAAAAGTAACCCGGTTGCCCAATCCGCCCATATCAACTTCTAACCCATCTGCTCCTATTTCTTTCGCTAGGTCAAATGCACTTAGCTTTTGGCGCTTTAAGATCATCAGATCAATTACGGCGACATGATAGCGTCGCTCAGGAGCCGCAAAAACAGCAGAAGGCAGGGCTGCAACGCCAACTAACGCCAAGGTATCCAGTATAAATTTTTTTCGGTTCATCATAGTACAATTTGGTATGATTTTAATAATGCTTTCAATTTTCCCATCCCATGAATCGCGTTCTTTGGTAAGTTTTCACCTTTCTTTCCAAAGCTGTATAATAATTCCTCCGGTTCGATCTGAACAGAAGTCTCTGCAATGATATCGGCAGCTTTAGCCTGATCTAAATGAAAATGATCTATCAGAAATTTGTACAATGCCTGCCTTTTGTTATACCCAAAATCATGGCCTTCTTCAGGAAAATGTGCGTGTTGTACCTGATTTTGCTGTCCATAATAACCATAGATGTGTTTCAGATAAGGAAAATCATGCACGTCAGTTTCCTTCGTCCAATCCTGTCCATCGGAAATGATCAATTGTGGTTTCGGTGCCGTAATTGCTGCCAGCTCAACATTATTGGTTCCACCACAGACAAAATGCACGGGTAGTCCACTTTCACAGGGGCAACCACCAAAGAAGTAGGAAGACATCGCCACGACAGGAGCGACCAACGTGAAGCGATCGTCTAAAGCGGCCATTAAAATACTGTGGCTACCCCCACCCGAGCCTCCACTGATTCCTATTCGCTTTTGATCTACCTGTGGCAAGCTGGTTACGTAATCTAAAATACGTTCAGCGCCCCAAGTCTGCATCAACATGGCTTCGCTACTGCGATGATCTGAACCAGCAAACTGCAATAAAGACTCTCCCCAGGCAAATAGGTCATAGCTTACAGCCATACAACCCAGTCGAGCCAAGGTGATAAATCTCTTTTGCGCATCCGAACGGTAACGCTGCTGTGGCCAATGGCCATCAGGAGATAACATCACAGGTATATTTTTCTTTTGCTTGAGCGGGGAATAGATACTACCATTGATATAGACCCCCGGTATAATTTCTAAGGCAAAGTTCTGAACTTGGTAGTCGGCATAGCGACGTGCCTTGCCCAAGCGAATGGGTTGATCCGGTATACTTTTCAGTTTATCCCAGTACATCGCTTGCCTAACCGCAGCTCGCAATTGATATTTTCTCTTTTCCCAGCTTGCCTGATCCGTATATTTTTTGGACAGGAAGGTCAGAAAATCCCAGCCTTCCTGTGGTTTCCAGCGGTTATATTCGTATGATTTTAATTTATACGTATTAGGCTTTGCTTCCTCTTGCAACTTAAAACCCAAAGGATACAGCAAATTGATTTCTGTCCCCGCAAGACTCGCCCTAAACTTCCAGGGTGCATAGTCCACCATAATGTCTTTGACATTGCGTGGATCATATTTGATCTTGACCTGATACCGTTCTTGCATCATTGCCAGCACTTTTTCCAGGGGCTGCTTAAATTTATGCTCATAATTGAGTAAGCTGTCCTGTCCCTTGACAACAAGCGAAACAAAAAACAAGCAGACTGCACAAACGAACTTAATCTTCTTCCTTAACATATGCATTGGGATCTGGTTTTTTATATCCCTTTTTGATTGGCCAGATGCCATTCTCAATCGGGATTAACTTCACTTTCTTCGGATCCACGACGACGTGTTTCATCTTCTTTCTACGCCATGTATAGCCAAAATGCAATAATCCATCCTTGGTTTGAATCACTGCTGGATAAGAATACTGACTGATTGGCGAATCCTCGAGAATAAGCGCGGCCTGCCAGTGCCTGCCATCTTTCGAAAAAGCAACATTTAATGGGGTGCGTGCCCCCTTGGCTAAATTACCTTCTGGAAGTACATGGTTATACACCAATACATGCCGTCCGTCTTTTAGCGTTACGGCATCTGTACCCGAATTATTATTTGGTAGCGTCGTTTTTTCCAACGGGGACCAATGTTCGCCCCAGTCCTTAGACCAAGATGTCACAACTGCACGGTTACGTGTGCGCGCCAATATTTGCAATTGACCATTTCCATGGTCAAGTATGCTTGGTTGTATAGCATCTAGGTTGTCACTGCCACGAGCGATTGGACCTATTTTTCGCCATGTCTTACCAAAATCCGAACTCGCCTCAAAATGTACGTTCCAACCATTTCCTTCGGTGCTTGAAGGACTCAGCAAGGTGCCATTTTGCAAAAGAACAGGTTTGTTTTTCACCGGTCCAATAAAGCCATCGGGCAATCTTTCGGCAGCAGACCAAGTCTTTCCACCATCGTTGGACCGTTTGAGCATCCCCCACCATTCCGATGGTTTGGGCCCAATTTTGTAGAATAACAAGAGATCTCCCCCGGGTACTTGGTATAAAACAGGATTCCAGGTCGGCAACCGCTTCCCATCCGGTTGTACACCATCTGCGGCTGACGCAGGAGCCGTCCAGTGTCCATTTTCGTATCTACTCACATAGATTTCAACATCGGGATGACGTTCTTTTGTTCCACCAAAAAATGCATATACCAGACCTTGGTCCGTCTCTGCCATTGTTGCGGAATGACAGGAAGGGAAAGATGCTGTATCATAAATAAATTCGTCTTTTTTTACTCCTTTTTGCCATTCTTTTAACGTTGGATTTTGCCCATAAGAATTCAAGGTGCATAAAAACAATAAGGCTGTTGCCAATTTAATTTTTATCTTCATCTGCTTATCGATATTAAATGCGAATGCATTTTCAGGGTCCTCCGTGGTTGCCAAAATGCAAACGATATTTGTTTTTTATGATTTATAAATTCGAGTCTATTTCTTTTGGTTTTCTTTTTCGGCTTTTACTTTAGTCACATACTCTTTAAATAATTGACGCCAGTTGCGGCCGTTGGCATTTAAGTAAGCTTCACATTTGTTTTTATAAATTTCAAAAATGGCCGAAACTTGCTTGATGCTTTTATAGTCTATCGCTCTTTCACGCGCTTCTTCTAAATTTTCACGAATGGTTTGTTCCTCAACCGCTGTCAGATCTGGGACAATTGCCTTATATCCTTTTAAGGTGAAATCAACTTTTCCAATCGTGTATTTGTCCAAGATAAAAGCAACCTGTTGCTCATCCAGCTCTTGACGCAAGCCGGTGATCAAGTTGCTGTGTATAGAATCGGGCTGTGCTGAATCTGCAATAATGGAACGGTCCATATCACTTAATTTGTCACCCGTGTACGGATTTATTCCTGCAGGAACGGTACTACTTGGGTGGCTATTGTGCCACTCTTTCACGGCTATCAAATGCGTAGAGATCAAACTTTTGATCTTTGCTTCTTTGGTCGGATTGGCAAGTTTGAGCTCAGCCGTCCACTCCTGTGATTTTTTCTGCTCAGTTGTATTATCCTGCGCATACAAACTCAGCGCGAACAAGCTAAGTATAAAGATTGACAAGGTCTTTTTCATACTGTTTATCCTTTAATTTTAAACTGGTAATCTCCTGATCCGATGGCGAGCCAAATACCCGATTTTTCCTGTCGTAGGATCTGAATATCTTTGTTGTTATTTAATTTTTGATTGCTTTCCAAGATCGAGGAAAGATCTGTTGTTGGTAGATAAATCTCCGCTTTGGTATTAGCCGGAACAGAAATCTTCCATTCGAAAGTAGATTTGCTTTTGTTCCAATTGGACTTAATGGTTCCATAGACACTTTTATAGCTTGCATCCACATGATCCAATCCTTCTACTACCTGCGGTTTCATGATAACAGTCTGAAAAGCATGCTCTTTTGATTTGATGCCCGCCAGATCCTCATAGAGCCATACCAAGAGGTCGCCCAACATCATCACATGGTTTTGTGAATTCATTTTGGGATGGGCTGTATTACCATTCCACAACTCCCAAATTGTTGTTGCCCCATTTTCGACCATATACCCCCAAGAAGGATAGGTCTTTTTTGTTGCAATTATATAGGCAAGATCTGTACGACCGATTTCGGTTAGCGTACGCATAATCCATTGTGTTCCGATAAGTCCTGTACTCAGATGCCCCCGATTTTCTTTTTCGACAATCTCGACAATCCGATTACTGAGCTTTTCTCTATTCGCATCTTCTACCAAACCAAAAGACATTGGCAGTAGGTTATCGGTCAATGAATTACCCCCATAATAACCTGCAGCATGATAGAATTCGGTATTAAAATCTGCTTTCATCTGCGCTGCACGACTCAAAAAATCAGTTTGATCCTGCCAATTGCCAACAAGGGCACTAAAGCGGGTCATCGTCTGCAGTAAATGATAGTAATAAGATGTCGCGATCAATGTACTTGGGTATTTTTTATCAGCAATTTTTCCTCTTCCGGCTTCAACGGTTGCCGGTGGAAAGCACCAATCCCCATAACTATCCTTTGTAATGATACCGCCCGCACCTGTATAACGGGCCTGCATATAATCCATCCATTTTTTCATGGCTGGATAATGCCTTTCCAAAATGCGCAGGTCGCCGGTCTGTTGATAGAGCATGTCGGCAATAAACAGGTAGGTACCCGGCCAGCTGATATTATCACTATAATAACGCCAAAACGCTGGAGCAACGTCAGGTAAGGCACCGTCTGCTTTCTGAGATAAACGAATATCTTCGAGCCATTTACTGTAAAAATTAGCATTATCAAAGAGGAAATTCTCGCCGTAGGCACTTATCGGACGGTCGCCCAACCAGGGCTGACGCTCGTTTCGTTGTGGACAATCCACCGGTATACCTTTGTAGTTTGAAGCAATCCCCCACCATGCATTTTGATGGATCTGATTGATGAGTGCGTTGGAAGACACAAAGGTTCCCGCATCGGGTATATCGTCGTAGACAAAACGGCCAACAAAATTACTTTTTGAAGCTACCCCAGGATAACCGCTTACTTCCACATAACGAAATCCATGATAGGTAAACCGCGGTTCCCAGGTTTCCTTTCCTCCACCTTTTAATATATAATGATCCGTTGCTTTGGCATCGCGCAAATTGGTTGTGAATAATTCACCGTCTTCAGTCAAAGATTCTGCAAAACGGAGTGTCACTGCTGTTCCACGCGTACCGGCCACCGTCATCTTTACCCAACCCGAGAAATTCTGTCCGAAATCAAGAATGTATTTTCCTTCGGATTTTTTGACGATCGAAACTGGTGCAATATCTTGCATAACTTTCATACCCTCCGACTGCGCTTCGTAATTGCCACCGGGCTCCTGTACAAAAGCAACCTTCATCCATGTTTTATCGTCAAAATCTGGATTTGCCCAACCCGTTAGTTCTTTTCTGGCATCGTAACTCTCACCGTCATATTCGTTATTTGCCGTTATTGGGCCTTCGGTTGTTCCTTTCCACGAATCATCGGTCTTAATGACCTCTGTCGAGCCATCCGTATAAGTCAGCATAAGCTGCATCTGCAATTTTGGGAATCCAAAGGTTTTTACTTTATAAGGTTTTGCTTGACGCATGGCATAAAACCGCCCATTTCCCAAAATGACACCGAGCGCATGTTTACCTGCCGACAGGGATTTTGTGACATCTAAGACATTGTATTTGATGTTCTTGGTATAATCAGTAGGGACTGGGGCAAGTACCTGGTCGCCTATTTTCTTGCCGTCAATATATAACTCATAAAGTCCGAGCCCCATCACATAGGCTGTAGCCTGCTTAATCTGCTTGGTTGTTGTAAATTCTTTTCTGAAATAACGGGCAGCCAATTGCCCGGTCTGTTCATTGTCTGACAAGAAATACTGGTCAAAACCAATCCAACGTCCTGTCCAATCCTTGTAATGCAGCAGTCCCATGGTCCAGCTTGCAACATCAGACCATTTACTCTCACCTTTATTTGTATATACTTTTACTTTCCAAAAGACTGCTGCTCCGCTCTGTAGGGCTCTGCCTGCATAAATAACATTCGTGGAATTATTCGAAAACTGTTTCCCGGAATCCCAGAAATCGCCGATATTCAGTTCCAGTTTTTCTTGTGAGGAAGCGACAAGTATCCGATAGGCTTCTTGTCGGATAGACCGCTCACTGCCCTGCAATTGCCAGCTCAGTCTTGGTGCGGCAACATCTATACCTATCGGATTCGAACGTAATTCAGTCCGCAGGTTAGCAATAGTGATCTGCGCTGTAGCCTGATGCCACAAAGTCGATAAGAAGACCAATACAATAGATATGACTGTTCTTGCGTTCATTAATTCTCAAAATCAAAATAGAGTACCATATGCAATGCCCGGCTCGGTTCCTTCTCAAAATCATAGTAAACGTGCTTCATACCCATAGACCCGGTGGTTTCTGGTTTTTGTGTTTTCGTCCCAATGGCCGAAATACCGTTCATAAAAGAAATATCACCTTTTGGGAAGGTAGGCTCCATGTTTTTCCATTCGGTATCTTGCTGCTCTTTTGGTGTATATAAGCGTAAAAACACATCCTCCCGATCGGTAAACACACGAAAGCTTTGATCCTTTCCGATAAATTTAGTCCAGTACATATTGGCATGATAGCCTTTAAATTCAGGGTACTCGAATGGTATCTCACCGGTTGCTGTGTTGTTGTAATTCTTTTTCCAAACGCCAAACTGATTACCTTTCATCCGGTTTTTCCAAACCCGATAAGGTCCCATTCCCCGATATTCGACACCTTTGATTTGATCTTCAGGGAAATCGAAATTCAGCCCCACAAAACGCGTAAAATAACTCTCAGGGAAATATTGAACATGCATTTTCAACTGCCCCGAAGCAAGAATTTCCCAACGCAAGGTATTATAACTATCTTTTTTATCGAAAGTAGACGCGATAATCACCTTTCCATCTTCACGGGTCAATTTGAAATTCTTATAATTTGTCGTCGCTTCCTGCAAAACCGGTCCGTTTTTGAAAGGAATAATTCCTTTGGCATTTTGAACCTGCTCCAGTAATCCGCTCGTCTTATTGACCTGATAGCTAATACCATTCGCTTTTACCAGATACGCATTCGCGGTCTCCTGTACGACAATCTCCCGTATTCCAGTTGTTTTTAGGAGGTTCTTCGCCACCTGATTCGGCAATGTAATTGGAAAACTCCAGGTAAAAAGTTCCTGTTGATGCACATCTTTTGCGGTAATATATAAAACATCGAAGTCCTCCCAACCTTTAGGGAAATCAACTTTTAAGATCCCTTTCTCACCAGGGCGGATATTGGGTGCGACAATCGTTCCGCTTTTTGTTTCTTTCGCTTCATCATAACCGCCCAACTTTTTGAGTTCATACGAAAATGTACACTGATTAATATTGGTAAAAGAATATCTATTTTCAATATGGAATGCACCGTCAAATCCCTTAGCCATTTCACGTTTTTCAAAGAAAATAGGACTCCATACTTCTTTAATCGTAAAGAAGCTTCCTTCTTTTTCGCCATGTGGACCAATAATACCATCCGGGCCACGATTTCCATCGGTATCTATGATACCGCCTTTATCTGTCCTAACGATCCCCTGATCACGAAAATCCCAAAGGAATCCACCCGCAGCAAGAGGATTGGCAAGCATCGCTTTCCAATAATCTTCCAATCCGGCACCATGCCCGCCATCGTACATGCCATGCAAAAACTCAGTCGGCATAATAATATTATGCCCGTGATCATAGGTACCAATACCGTAGTTATATTCCCGATAATGAGTCGTTTCAAAACCGCCATGTATGGCCCAAGGATAAATCACGGCCCGTTTTTGAATATCTTCTTGTTCGAAGATGGGATCAAAATCTGGATTATGCCCACCTTCATTGCCATTTGCCCAGAAAACAACGGACGGATTATTTTCGGATACGACCATCATCTCCCGTAATAATTTGGTGCCGACTTCCTTATCGTAATGCCCGTGCCAACCCGCTAACTCGTTCATGACATATAAGCCCAATGAATCACAGACAGCCAAAAAATGATTATCTGGTGGATAATGGGCCATCCGAACAGCATTCATATTCATTTCCTTCATGAGCTTGACATCGGTAATACTAACTTCTTTACTCGTCGTCCGCCCCGATTCCGGGACGAACGCATGTCGATTGACACCTTTGAATCGAACCTTTACGCCATTAACGTAAACACCATCACGTTCTTTAACTTCTATGGTTCGAAAACCAAATTTTTGCTCCAGCTGATGTTGTACCTGACCATTTTTCAACAAGCTAAATTGTGCTGTGTATAAGTTCGGAAATTCTGCGGACCATAACTGCGGTGCTGAAAATTGTCCATTTATCCAGTTGTCCTGAGCAGACAATCTTGTTTTCAGCTGTTTTCCAAATTTCCTTCCTTTGGCGTCAAACAGTTGAACGGCAATTTCATCGGCTTCTCCCACCGTCTTTATTTTGGCTCGGAATGTTCCGTCACCCTTTGCATCCAACGAAACACGTTCAATATGATGCTGTGGTAGGGCCTCTAAATAGACCGGTCTAAAAATCCCACCAAAAATCCAAAAGTCACCTTCCCGTTCCGCCGCATTCACCGACTTGTTTGCCGAATGCTTAGCGACATTGACTTCCAATAGATTTTCTTCGCCAAACTTCAACAGTTTCGTAATATCGTATTTGAAGACATAATATGATCCCTGATGGATAGCGCCAGCTAGCTTACCATTGATCTTGACTTCGGTATCAGTCATAGATCCTTCAAAAACAATACGCACCTTCTTATCCTGCCAAGCATCGGATACCTTAAATGTATATTTATAGTGACCTACCTCTTTGCCTTTATCAGCCTCTTTATTGAAACCGTAATTATATTTCCCGAAGCCTTGTTGTTCCCAATTGGAGGGAACTGGTATTTTCGTCCATTTCCCGGCATTCATGCCTTCGCTCACATAAAAATCCCATAATACACCATCATCCTTTCCTGTTCCAGAGAGGTATTGGCTCGCTGTTTTTTGGGCAGATACCTGCAATCCCATAGTCCCAAAAAAAAGTAAGGATAACGCTATTTTTGTTTTAAAGTTCATGATCGCTAAAGACTATTTCAATTTAATATGTTGTAATGGATTATTTGTTCTAAAAGGTGCGGCCGGCAGGTCAGCGGTATTCACCAGGTTGGGCTGGGCAGCTTCGTCCCATCCGAACCGTACCTGACGGATCTGTTGTACCTGGTCACTTTCAAGTACGACTGTCTGTCCGTTGATAGCAGCCTGTGCTGGATAAAATATGCCATCCTCACCCGCAACTTCAAATGATGTTAAGGGTTTACCATCGATGGTCTTTAGGCCTTTCGCATGTTTCAATTTTACCGTTGCTTGTTTGCCTTGGTATTTTACAGCGTCTAGTTCAGGACCATCGGCTACAATATTTCTATGATAGACGTATTTTAAAGCCTTAAGAGCATGACGACGACCAATTTCCCATTTATAACTCGGATGGAGATCGTGTGGATCATCGACCAAATCTGTCGTTATGATGCGTGCTGTATGCGGCAATTGTAAAACCAGATCTTGGGCTTCCCGAAATTCCGGCAACACCGTTCTAGGCATACGAACCTTACCTTTTTCGTCGAGCGAATAATGGAATGGCGCGATTTCGGTAAAATAAAACGGTAATTTAGAATCTCCCCAAATGCTCCGCCAGTTCTTGATCAGCGCCTTCATTTTATAACTATAACTAATATTCTCTTTTAGAAAGGTATTGGATTCTCCTTGGTACCAAACAAATCCTTTTAAGGTATAAGGCGCTAATGGTTCAATCATCGTATGAAAGAATTTACCGGGATCGCCTTCTTTCTTTTTATCTTTCAGATAAGGTGAACTTGCCCAATATTCTTCGGAGAACCAAGGCTCGATTCTGCTGCCGCTCACAGCTGATGAAATAATGCCTACAGGAACACCTAATTCTTGCTGTAGCGTTTTCCCAAAGAAATACGCAGGCGCAGAAAATTGACGCAGTGCCGAATCCCGCGCAACAGCCCAGCCCCCATATTGCCCATCCGGCCTGGCCAAAAATTTCCGGCGGACCAAAAATAATCGGATATTGGAATTGTTGGCGTCGGAAACTTCGTTTTTAGGGAAATAATCACCTTTCAGCGGAGTTTTTACCTTCACAATTTTACGCATTTGGTATTCCATATTCGATTGACCCGAGCACAGCCAAACTTCACCTATTAGGACATCTTTTAATACGATGGTATTGTTTCCCTTGATGGTCAATGTCTGTCCAACCGCATTAGCCGGCATGGCTTTTAGTTCTACTTTCCAATGTCCATTTTGATCGGCTTTTGTCGTCTTCAACTGATTTTGGAAAGCGACGCTCACCTGCTCGCCAGGGTTTGCTGAGCCAAAAATAGCGACAGGCTGGTTGCGTTGCAAAACCATGTGATTGGCAAAAATATTCGACAATATGACATTCGCCTTTGCCGAAAAACTGGCTGCCAATAAAGCAATATGTACAATAAACCGTCTCATTTATTTCAACTTTTCCGCTTTCAGCGAAGTAATCTGATAAATGGCTTCTTTTGCCGAAGCACCTGCATTTTCAACATCGAAATTTTGGTCTGTTTCCGTATCCGCGTTCGGAAATCTTCTGACATCGCCTGTTCGAAAAGAGACTTTACTGACATTGTTCACGGGTTGGAAAAATAGCTTCGTGCCTTTGTCTTCTCCATTGATGGCAACTTGATAAGAACGGGTGCTCACATCGAACGTTAACACAAAGTCATAGGTCTTTCCAGCTTCATATTTTGTCATCGAAGCATTTCGATAACCTGCTTTATTTTTGATGATACCGTCCTTGTCAATGATAATTCTTACGGCAGCTAAGCCCATATCATTGACCAGCTCGATCTGTAAAGAACCATGATCATTTTGCTGCGGCCTTATCGTAAATTCAATGCTCCCTTTTTTGGCCGATTGAATCACACGATCTGCCTTTGCATAGTCGAAAGGGTCTTTATCGCGCAAGACCAACGCTTTTCCTTCAACTTTGGCACTTGCCCATAAAGGACTATAAATATTCCAGTTGTTATAAACTTGTACTGCATTTTTCGCAAAATCATCATTCACGGGCTCATCCACGGTAGACTTGATCGGAACGGGCACAACAGCAGTCCAAATATCTTCTTTGTTCATGCTGTAGGTCAACCACATGTTGTGATCGGGAACCACGCCATTGCCTTCGACGATTCCACGGACATATTGCGGTCCATAAGACTTATAGTTACCGCCATACCGCATCGTGGTGATCTCTCCGTTGATCAATAACAAATCAGTGTAATTCAATCCATCATTACTGGTCGATACGGCCAAAGGCCATCTGAATTCGGAAGGATTATACACCGTTGCATAACGTCCATCAGAAGTCTTTTGTCCCCAGATCTTTGCATTGCTGTTCACGAAACCCGGCGCGCGCAACGGTGAATATTGCCATGTCTTTCCATTATCCTTGCTCATCGATGTCAACGCATGCTTCCATAAACCGACGACTCTTCCATCATTAAGGTGATAGAACGAAAAAGCTTTTACCGGACGTTGCAAGGGAATTAATGGATCGTTTCGGTCGGACTCCTCTACCCATTGTTGCATCATGAGCGGCGTGCTGAGCAGCTCGTCACAAGCTTGTATAAATGCCTTATCTTTGCTCTTCTTATAGAATGGATATTTGGCCCCCTTATCGTTGAAAGAAGCATTGAAATGGATAAAATAAATTGGCCCAAAGCTACCATCTTTGTGGATCTCCCGCACGACACGGCCAAGACCATTTCCATCATTTGGATCGTCCTTGGCATCCAGTGCGACACCGTAATAAGCAAGCGTCAACAGTTTATCATTCTTTGCATGATAAAAACCCATACGTTGGTGCATGATCGCATACAGGTTTTTTCCGGCTTTATCGGTACGTCCCGGCTTGGTAAAGCCCTCTGGAACCAGATAAGTAGGGAACAGATCTATAGGACTGGACCAATTGCGACCATCTTTTGATGTTAACAACAAGGTTTTTCCTTCCGCGATATGCTCGCCCACAGGATTGCTCAGAAACTGTAAATAATAAGTATTATTCCAATACGCCAAAAAGGGCTGGTGGTTATACGTAAAGTTGTGTCCGCCTGCTAATTCCGGAAATTCTCTATTTGCTCTAAATACCTGAATATTGTGCGTACCCACTGCAGGTGTCAGCTGTCCGTGGTGATAATCTACATTGGATAATGTCTTTCCTATATACTTTACCGTATCTTGTTGTGCTACCGACTGGTGCATGACAGAAGCCAGCGATAGACTCACTAATACTGATTTGATACTCATACTATTTCTTTTTGGCTTCATCCCGAAGCAAATTTTTTAAATCTTTATTGGACGCTTTGAATATCGTTCCATGTTTATGCCCTTCTGGAACGGAAATCTTGTCGTTGATTTTTTCGAAGACCTTGAAATCTTTGGTGGACACAGCCTCATAGCTTTTACTTCCATAAGAATCGAAATAGATCAACCACTGATCTTTTACTTTAAGCATTGCTGGTCCCTCACTCAAATACGGTGAGAAAGGTTCAGAAATTTGTTTAAATGGTCCTAATGGATTTTTTGCAAAGGCTACCTTTAGATTTCGGTTGGGTCGCGTATTATCTTTTAACACAAGTACATAATCCTCTCGGCCCTTTTTGACAATGACTGCATCAATGATACTAAACCCTGGGTCGCTAAATAATTTGGTTGCTGTAAAAGATTTAAAATCCTTTGTTGTCGTGTAATACATCCGGTGATTATTTTTCTCCTCTTCCACACCTTTCGCAAAACGATAAGGGATCGTTGAGGCCCAAATAATTATAAATCGGTCTTCTACATCATCATAAAATAACTCAGGCGCCCAGACATTGACGGTATTTGCTTCTTGTTGCATAACTGGAACGATCTGTTGATTTTCCCAATGGATCAGGTCTTTCGAACGGGCATAACCAATGCCCTCATTTCCCTGCCAGCCAATGGTCCATACCAGATGATAAATACCTTGTTTATCCCGGATCATCGACGGATCGCGCATGATTTTCTGTTTTCCTAATTCCGGCTTTAAATACACCCCATTAATCGCATTCCAATGGTATCCGTCTTTGCTATACAGATAGCGCAAACCTTCATTGGCTGGTTCGTGGAACGAGGTAAATAGGTAAACATCCCGCTGACATGAAGCCAAGAGAGATGCCCCACTAAATAAAATAAACAATTTGACCAAATTCTTCATTAAATGCTATCTAAGATCAATACCCAGTCGTTTCCGTCCTTTTGTCCTCCCTCAGGCACAAAAGTTTGTACACCTTTGTTTTCAAATTCTCCGATTACCTTAGTCGATCCATTCCGAGGGTCAAACCAAGAAGCTTTAACTTTGTCCCCGTTGATTTTTCCCATATTAATTTTCATTTCCCTACCATTGTAATTGTAGATAAATGCATAGTCCGATGTTCTTGTTGCGAGTAAGCGATTGTATTTCTCGCCGTTATCCGCAATTAAAGACTGATCTGGAACACGATCAAAGTAATTGTCTCTGGAAAGCATAAGTTCTTTTAAGTACTTCATCTGAGCAGCACCAGGTGCATTGATTGCCGAACTCCATACTTCATCCGAACCATAGGCCGAAGTAGAGTCTTGCTTTCCATGCATCTGCATGACCGAGTTCTGTCCGTAGGTATACCCAAATGCGCCTGCAAATACAGACCAATAACCGTATCTTCTGACGTCAGCATCTTTCCAGCGCGGTTGGGTAATATCGTGTAATCCCTGTGGGATGCCTTCATAAGAGGGTTCTCCGTCGATCGTTGGCTTAACGGGCTTCATATCCCAGTCTGCTGCCATAAACTTCCAGTTATCCTCACCATAATGTTTCTGTTCATTCGCAGAAGTGTCCTGAGCATAAGTACGGTGTCCCGATTGTACCATGTTGAAATCCAACCAAGGTCTATTATGAAACCAATCGGAAGAAGCTGCCCGTCCTCTCGGATGGTACGTCATCAGATGATTTTTATCAATCAATTTAATTGTTTCACCGATCTTATCCCACACTTCCATCTTGTCGGATCCTTTGATATCACCCCCATTCAACCAAATGATATTCGGACGATCTTTCCAACGCTCGGCAAGGAATGCAGCGTAAATTCCAGCTTGCTCCGCCGAAACTTTTCCATCTTTCACCGGAGATCCCCAAATTGGTACCAGAGCAACATAGAGTCCTTTTTCAGCAGCCTTGTCAATGATATAATCGATATGATCCCAATAATCGTACGCTGTTGCATTATCCGGATTGTTCCCTTCAGTAACAAATGGCTTAGAAATATCTTTATTGACAACCGAAGAATCTCCATAAACATTTACAGAAGGAACGGTATGCAAGACCATAGCCTGAATGACATTGAAACCTTTTTGTTTTCGATCTTCAAGGTATTGATCAGCTTCGGATCGGTTGAGTTTATTAAACAATAACCAACCTGTATCACCCAACCAAAAGAAAGGCTGTCCATCTTTGGTCATCATGTATCTGCCATTTTCAGATATCTTCAATAATGTAGTGTGCTTTGACTCTTTATTGGAAGTACATGAAAACAGTGCTCCTGCAACTGTAAATAATATAAGTTTCTTACGTATAGACATGTTGTTATTTCTTATTTCTTATTTAGCCAAATAATTTCTGGCCCTTTTGTATAATTGCTTAAATTAATGTGCTTGCCCAAATTGATCTGCTCGATTTTGGTAATCGCTCCGCTTTTCGGATTAATATGTGTCATTTCAAAACGTCCTTTATAATCAGATAAGTCAATGTCTTCACCTATAGCTTGCTCGCTATAAATAATCAATCCTTGTGCGCTCTTTAATAGCCACGTACCTTTGTTGACTTGTACAGCTTTCATAGTCGATGCCGCACGGTAGAAATCATTGTTCCCTATTTTAGGTAAGTTGGCCATAGAACCGCCGGCCATAAAAGAGGCCCAGGCCATCGTTGGGTAGTTGTCCGCAAAGTATAACACTGCTTTATCTGGATATCTTGTACGGTACTCGGATACCGCTTTATAAACGGCCTCCATTGACGTTTTCTTTGGTTTCAACAATCGTGCATGCTGACGTGGAGCTAGATTTTGTCCCCCCTTAGGTGCATAGGTCTTTCCATCAGCTTGGTAGTGCCAGTAGCGGATATCAATGACCTGAATTTCTTTGGCACGTTCGGTATCCGATAAAATGGCATCTTGTACGTCTCTCGTTGCACTCAAACCAATAATTGGATTTTTACCCGTCTCAGCCTTCCATTCTTTGATCACATCGATCCAAAACTGAACGAAATGCAAAGGTCCAGTATATTCGGCGCTGATCATCTGAATGACTCCCGAGTTGTCTTTAAAGCTATTTAAACATTGACGGATGTATGCGCGGTGTAATGCCCGACGAGCGGGGTTACTGACATCATAGAACTGCTCTGCCATGAAAATACGCTTATTACCAGCATAAGGAACCGGTTCTGGAAATCCAACATTGTTAATATTATTGGCGGTCCGCCATGGAAAATCAGCATAATGCGCACCGGCTTCGATAATATTATGCTGGAAATAATTTTGGTGAATCAAGACTAAACCTTTTTGGTCGGCTAGATCTGCATATCGTTTCAGGCGTCCCCAATAAAATTTGTTATACTTTGTCAAATCGTATTTCGACAAGCCATCATACGCTAAGCTCTGGCCGCTGCGCGCAAAAGGCAATTCATAAAACGGTGGCCAAACCTCACCATTGATCCGTCGGATACGCTCGTGATCATCGCGTCTCCGATCATACCAAAGTCCGTAATTGTGATCAATGGCTATAATATTCTCTTTTTTTAATGAATCCGTCATCTCCTCAAGATCGTCCGTCAGCCCCGTGCCAACCTCGCCAGGAACATAGCGCGTGATATGTGGTTTTGCTTTCTCAGCACCATGTGGCCGAGCGCTACCACTCCACCATGGGACATCCGATTTCGCCCCCACGAGTACTTCATCACCACGTACCAACCAACCGTTCACGACACGCATATCTGCTTGTTTTTTTGCTGGGGTAGTCTCTTTATAGCCGATTTGATCGATGGTTTTTACACTTGCTGTCGTATTTAAGGGATAACGATTACCGGCTTCTGCAATAAAGTCAACCAGTTTCGTCATTGGGTTTTCAGACTGACGTGTCAGCTCCATGGCAACACTGACAGGAGGGCTACTGGATGCTTCGGTCAGCACTGGCAGCAGTACTGCGCGTTCATCAGCAGCTAGGCCAATTCTTTCCCGTAGCTGTGCATAATACAAGCTTTTGGGTTTGATGTATTCGTTAGATTGCTCCCAATAGCCGTTTCCCTGAAACTGGGACCAAATGCCAAAGGCCCAATTCTGCGCCGTTGGCGGTTGGTAACACTCAACAAGCCCCGCTGTAGATTGCCAAAATACGCTATTTGCCGCTGACCAGCCCGCGCCTTGACCATCTTGACCCCGGTTTTTGTAGCTAAGGGCCTGTGCATCTATATCCGCGTTATCAAATAGAATTCCAGACGCCCAACTGTCTACACTGCCACTAAAACTGAATGGCTCTACAGCTTGACATTGGACAAAAGCATTAGGTCCTGCTGCCAGGTAGCCTACCGCGAAATCGTGATATCCATGTTCGGAATAGAGCCGTTGAAACAAGGTCTGCTGTCCCTTCGTAAAAAAAATATATCTTCTTTGTCCTCCGATTTCCGAAACTGGATCCAAAGAAATACAATCTTCAACGGTTAATTTTTTAGTACTTGCCAAAGCGTAAACAGCTGATCCTGCAAAATGCCGAAACTCCATGCGACGAACCCAAACGTTTTCTGCATTTTCAATCGTAATTGCCATCCAACGATGGTCTTCGTCTTTCGGGTTATTCGCATCGAAGGAAGATCTAAGTGCAATGTTTTCTATACCTACATTTTCGATTCTTCCTTTCCAAGTATATTGTTCAACTGTGGCTTGGCCATAGCGTCTATCCAATGCTGTTGTGATTGGCGCATCAATCTCGATACGATTACCTTTCACAGCAACAATCGTTCTATCCCATGTAACATCGCGTTGCCCGGGCTTCCAGCCTAAGGAGGTAATGCCACCACCAAAATGATCGGTACCAAGCTTATTAATCCAGTCTTGGGTAGAAGGTCTTGTAATCCTAATTTTATCTCCAGCTTTATAGGAAGCTGCATGATCAATATCCAATACCCGCGCGTTGACAGGGACGTAAGAACTTGTTACGTTTGTCTTTTTTGCAAATGTGATATCGTCTTTTCCAAGAATACGGATGAGTGTTTCTCTTTTTGTCCCCTCACCAACGATGACGGTTCCATTTTTTACGAAACCACTACCACGCAGAATAACACCTGAGGCACTTAATTTAAGGGAACCGGAAACAGCATAGGTTCCAGCTTGTAAGAGAACAGCACCGCGCAGCCCATCTTTACCTACAGGCAAGGATGCAACATAGTCGATAGCAGCCTGTATACGTTGTGTCGCATCTCCTGTTTTTACAGGAACGACAACAGCAATCTGCGCTGTAGGAATAGCTTCGTTCCCCCCTTTGTATCCTGCATAGGAAAAATCAGGAATTTGGTTTCCAAGCGAATCTGCATGGTAAACGAACTTTGACTCATCCCATACCAAAGGAGTATATGCCTTCATTTGTTGTGCTTGTGCAGTAAAGATAAAGGCATATAATCCGAGACAAGAAAAGAACAGCATTCTTTTTCTCATGGTTGTTTTTATTTTTTGGGCACGACTGCATTTAATGCAACAACCCCATTTAAATAATTCTCAATATTGGCATAGCCGTTTTTAGCTATTTTTCTCGAATCACTTGGATCATTTGGATTCAATCCCATATTTTTCTCTACATCATCCGGAATACCATCATTGTCTGCGTCTTGGTAAGGTACTCCCTGATAAGCCGGATAGCCACCTACCTGTGCGATATCAGATATAATCCCCTGCTTGTAGGAATCCGCTGGCAAACGTCGTTTCACATAAGGCGATACAAATCCATGCTGTGTCTTATCTTGATTGTAGTAAACTTTATTCTCAGCAACTTGCTTTATAATCCGTTGATCAACTGCATCCTGTTTCGGTAGAAAAGCACCTACATTTTTAAGTACATAGTTATAAGCTTCTTGAGCAGAAAGAGTTGTAACAGCTGCCATTGGAAAAGCTTTATCGACGCGGATTTCCTTTTCACGACTACCTACATTTGGTAGGTCTTCGATCTGGATCCCTCCAGCCCAATTGTCTTTAGTCACTTTTGGAAAACCTTCTACCACATTTCCGTGCGCATACACCTTCCCATACTGATCTTTAAATGCTTTATCTCTTCCAGACTCTGGTTTTAGAATCCGATATGCAATTGGCTTATCTTTTGGTGTAATGGGACCAGGTTTGTAGTAATTATTGATAAAATTGAATAACGACCTATTATCACCGCCATCAGCACTTCTATTCCACCAATTCCAAATGACATTATTGACAAATCCAAAATCGCCATACATCCCAACGGAAGGATTCCGGCTGATATTTGAAGCCCAGAGATTACGCATAAAAGTACTGTTCAGACCGCCTATTGTACTTCCGAAAGCATGGTTATATGCATCCAGGCATTCCGAAAATATGGAATTTTGGATGGTAATATTTACTGTTGGTAATTTAAGATTCTTACCTTCACGGTCATAGACATGTCGATAGATCGACATGTTTTCATCCAATCCCCAGCTAGCCGAGACGTGGTCAATCATAATATTGCCGACTACATTTCCTCCTACAGCATCATCACGACGCGTTACATCGGTTTCACCACGGCGTAAACGTAAAAATCGTAAGATAACATCATGCGTATCAATCAGAAAGGATTCTCCGGCCACACATATCCCATCTCCAGGTGCTGTTTGCCCAGCAATCGTGATATAGGGCGCCTTAACGACAATCGGTTTCTCGAGTTGGATAATACCAGCCACATTAAATACGACAATACGTGCGCCACCGGCTTCACAGGCTTCTCTTAAGGTGCCGGGGCCACTATCCGCTAAACTGGTAACTACAAAGACCTTTCCGCCTCGACCGCCAGCAGTAAAAGCACCGCCGCCCTCCGCCCCAGGGAAAGCTTTTATTTTTGCTTGGGGTAGATCGCTCGGTTTGGCAGCCCAAGGAATATAAGGCTTACCTTCGGCCTTCATAGCTTCTTGAGCTTTTTCCCAAACTTTTTCTAAACGTAGGTTTTCCGTATTTTCCCGTTCAGCAGCCAATTTTTTCAGCGAATCTGGGATAATTGGATATTGTGCCAATGCAGCTATTGGGCTTATTAGGCCCAATAGTAACACGGTATTTCGATTAAATAACGATTTCATAGCTTTGCTTTATTTAGCAGCCAATTTATTCAGATAGATTTCGATGTTTGCGTAACCTGATTCGGTAATTTTTGCTGAATCACTTGGATCATTTGGATTCAATCCCATTTCTTTTTCTACCGCATCCGGAATACCATCATTGTCCGAATCCTTATATGGTGTACCTTTATAGACGGGATAACCGCCTACTTGGGAAATATCCGTAATAATGCCAATCTTATAGGAGTCTTTTGGTAATCGTCTATGTTCAAAATCTTTTTCAGGCAGCTTCACGTTGTTTAATAACTTCACCGGTTTACCATTTTTCACATCACCAATAACACGTGTATCGACAGGATCTCTTTTTGGTAAGGTCGCACCTGCGTGATCAAGTACATAACCATAGGTTTCTTGTGCAGTCATCACTGGGAAATTAGCATGCGGAAAAGCTTCCTTGGCACTCATTGCCGCAAAGTATGGTTGAGCTTCTTCGTAAGTCATCGCATCGCCTTTTTTATTTTCCAACTGTATTCCCCCATCCCAGTTATTTGAAGTTACTTTCGCATTCCCTTCCACAATATTACCTTTTACATGGGCGCGACCAAATACAACATAGGACAATTTACTTCTTCCTGATTCCGGTTTTAAGATACGGTAACTTACAGGCTGACTCAATGGAGTCGCAGGGCCTGGTTTAAAATAATTGTTGACAATATTGTATGTCGCTTGGTAATCGCCACCGTCAATTGAGCGGTGCACCCAGTTGTAGACAACATTATTGTAAAAGTTGAACAAACCATTCCAGCCAATAGATGGGTTACGGGCGGCATTATTTGCCCAAAGGTTTCGCATAAACGTACAATTTTCTCCACCTAAAGTACTCCCAAACGCGTGGTTCCATGTATCTAATGCCTCAGAAAAAATAGAATTTTGAATGGTAATATTTACGGTACCGCGTTTTTCTTCTGCTTTACCAGTGCTATCATTATACATATGACGATACATGGACATATTTTCATCCAATCCCCAGCTTGCCGACACGTGGTCTATCATAATATTTCCTACCGGATTACCACCGATCGCATCATCTCGACGTCCGACATAAGTTTCACCGCGTCTAAATCGCATATGACGGATCAAGACATCGTGTGTATTGATCCAAACAGATTCACCGGCTACGCACACGCCATCCCCCGGAGCAGACTGTCCTGCAATGGTCACATAAGGAGCACGAATAATTAAGGGGGTCTTTAAACGAATAATTCCTGAAACGTTAAATACAATAATACGTGGCCCACCTTTTTCGCAAGCTTCCCGTAATGAGCCGGGGCCATTGTCTTCTAAGCTGGTGACCACATATACTTTACCGCCACGGCCACCAAAGGTGAATTTACCGCCACCTTCAGCTTCTGGAAAAGCCAAAATCTTAGCTTGTGGAAGATCATCAGGCCGTCCTGCCCATGGAATATAAGGTTTACCTTGTTTGGCGTATTCTTCTATGACAGGCAGGGCTTTTTGCCAAGCTTCATCCGATTGTTTGGTCGCTTTACGCATCAGCTCATCTGTATTCTTCTTAACGTCTTCTGGAATTTTGGGATACTGACAAAATGCGATTGATGTAATGAGACTCAACAATGCTGTCAGCGTTATTTTATGTAACATGTTTATCTAGTTAGTAGGATTTATAATTTCTATTTCAAATATATGTCAATTGTACATTTATTAAAAGCAATGTATGTCACAATTCACATACATTGCCTTAATATTTTTAGCAAAAGAAACTTATTTCAAAGGGTCAAAAGTTCCTGCTCCATTCATGCTATCCCAACCAGTGGTTTGTTGTAAATAGGGTGAAGTAGACAAGGCTGTTTGATTTAGTCCGAAGAAGTAATACTCAGGGTACCACTTAAATTTCCATGGAGTATTTGTCGGATCCAAATCATCTTTTTCTGCTAGGGTGAAATAATTATCGTAAAGATAGTCGAGATATTCATCTTGATTTTTGATACCTTCAGGATAAGTTGCTGGTTGGCGTTCAATTACAGGAACACCTGAATCACTTCTTACTAATGGATCTGAAGCACCGGTATATTCAACACCATTGTTTTTTACGGTAATTAACAATCCTGTTCTTCTTGTTCCATTTAATGGTTTTACACCAATACGTTGGGCGGTAGGGGAATCCTCTTCAAAAAGTTTCCAACGACGCAAATCATAAAAACGCTTACCTTCATAAGCAAACTCCAATTTACGCTCATTAATTACTGCACCAAATAATTTATCTCGGTTGCCTTGAACAGCGGCCAGACCATAAAAACCATCCTTATTTTCCAGTCCTGCGCGCTCCCGAATATCCGTCAGACCTTTCAAACCTTCTGTTAATTTATCTACGCCGATAGCCGATTCCGCTAAGTTTAATACCACTTCTGCAAAGCGCATTTCCATATAATCGGTACCACTTCGCTGAAAACCAGCAGCTCCATCAGATATACCAGCAGCAGCAGGATTAGATCCCTTGCGCAAATAGATACCACTGGCGTTAGGACCTTTAGCTTCCGTCGAGACGTAGGCTCCTTTATTATTTTTCCAGTAATAGGTCCACTGACGATAGCTCTCTCCATTAGCATAAGGAAATAAAGCCCCGTTATAAACGAAAGTTTTGGAAAAGCGCGGATCCCGATTTTTATAAAACTTTTTCGCATCATACGTATATGTAGATGTTGGATCGTCGATATTTTTCCCGTCTAACATTGGAAAAGCATCAAATATCTGCTTTGTTGGCGAAATCGATCCTGATCCAGCGACTTCTCTCGGACGAATCGCCTGCTCCCAACCATTATTTTTAACAACTGTTGAACTAACAGCGGCATTATTAAATCCGTATACAATAACAGCTTCAGAATTATTTACTTCGGTAAACCACATATCACTCCAAGCCTTGCCTCCTGTAGTACCTCCGGTTTGAAATAAACCGAAGCCATTTTGTTCCAGCAAAGCTTTTGCTTCCTTATTTGCCACATAAGCAGCCTCCCAACGATCACGTGAATCATTTGGATTAAATTGCGGGCTGGCATAAGTCAAGAGTACGCGTCCTTTTAACGCTGCCGCCGCACCACTGGTAATGCGGCCCCAATTGCCCCCATCCCATTTCCCTGGCAAAAGGCTTTTGGCTAAATCCAGATCTTTCACAATTTGTGCAATACATTCTGTCGTTGTACTTCGAGGAACTGAATTAGCTTCACTATCTCCTACTATCGGATTTTGTGATTCAAGAACTAAAGGTACACCACCATACATCCGCACCAATTGGAAATATTGAAAAGCACGCCAAAAATACATTTGTCCTTTCAGCTGATTTCGAGTTGCTTCATCAATCCCACCCTGATCAATTTTTTCTAGAAAGACATTTATCTCTTTCATTCGCGTCCAAACATTATTATTAATATTGGCGCTCATGCGTTGACCAAAATATTTATTTGCATGATTATTGATATAGGAAATCGCATTCCATTGCTTATTGAAATCGGTCTCCCCTGCTAATTCATCTGTAGTCTGTGTAAAAGTATTGTTATACCCGCCGTTATCTGAGGCATCCTGAGTAGCAACAAAAGATTGTGCATTATTAGCTGGCAAGAACAAGCCATAAACATAATCCACGTAAGCCGTGGCTAAAATCGGATCTTGGAATAAATCCGTTTCATCTACAGCACCTAAATCTCTTTTTTCTTCTAAAAAGTTATCTTTACACGATTGATTTGTCAATAACAGACAACAAAGCCCTATATTTAAAATTGTTAATTTTTTCATTGCTCAATTATAATGTCACGTTAATACCAAAAGAATAAGTTCTCAAATTCGGATATACATCCCATCCACCACCATTACCGTCTTTATAACTAAATGGATTATAAATTGTCAATGGATTCATAGCACTTAAATAGGCCCGTAAATTTGAAACTTTCAAGTATTTATTAACCTTATCTGGAAATCTATAGCCTATATTAAAACTGCTCATCCGCATTTGAAAAGCCGGAACAGTCCAGAAACTCGAACGAACATTATACATATCTGACCAATTTGGGTTTGGCATATTTCCTGTTGGGTTTAACACTGGATCATAAACATTCCCCCAAAAGGCTGGCAAATTCGTGTAAACACGCGAAATATCATTATTCAATGGTTTACGTTCCGTAATTTCATTATAACCACCGAAAGAACCGGTTATAACTGCTTCAGCACTAATTCCTTTATAACCAGCCTTTAATGTCATCCCAACCGAGTAATGATTGGTATTATTTTTGGCTAATTGAATTTGGTCGAATTCGTTGATAATACCATCCGGGCCAGCAAAAGTACCATCAGCTTGGAGCGCCCCCCGAACGTCACGATAGTAGAGCATACCTGGCCTCAACTTGTCGGCCGTCTCATTGAACACTTGCGTGATATTGTACTGGCTAACGTAGTTATCAATATCTTGTTGTGTTTTAAACATACCCAAATAATCATAACCCCAGGCACCATTATCAGAAGAAGCATTTAGCTGTGGATTCCACGGGTACATCATATCAACATCATTATAATTCCACACAAGAATCTTATCATTTGTCCATGAAAGGCGTGCGCCAACCCCATAGCTAAATTCATTAATTTTATCTTGCCATCCCAAGTCAAACTCAAGACCATAAGTATTCTTTTTTGCAAAATTCTCAGCAGCGACAGAACCGCCAACTGAAATTGGGACATTACCTGTACGTTCGAGAAGCAAATTTCGCCCGAAATTATAGTAACCATCGATAGTAGCCGACAAGCGGCTATTGAAGAAACGGGCATCGATACCGATATTGTTTTTATAATCATTAGCCCATGTGGCGTTACGATTAGCAGTCTTCTCCATCTTCATCCCTGTCGTTGCATCGCCATTTCCACCAAATACACCCCCTTTTCCAATTTGATATGTATATCGTTGTTTCCATCCCCAAGCGGGGGTCTGATCATTGCCCAATTTACCATGCGATAGGCGCAATTTTAAATAATCAACACCCTTTAAATGAAAGAAATCTTCTTCACTGATAACCCATCCTACGGAGACGTTATAGAATTTACCCCAGTAGTTTTCGGGAGCAAATTTGGTCGAGGCATCTGAACGGAATAATACCTCTGCAAGATATTTATCACTATAGCGATAATTCAATCGGCCAAGGTAGCCCAAGGTTCCGGATTCATATGCCGCTGTACGCCCCTCTACCGTACCAAAAGCGGTTCCAAATTGCCCATTCGTATTTTGTAGCGGATCATTTTTCCAAACGTCTTCTTGAGACGATTTTGCTTCCGCTTTTTCTACCGAAAATAAGCCCGATAAATTATGTTGTTTCCACTGTTTATCATACGTTGCTGTAAAGTTTGCTTGGTAATTGCTACCAGTTGCATTTGAAAAATAAACGCGATTACCGTTGCTAAAAGTTACAGCCTTTTCGCCAGATATATTTTCATCGTAAATATGTCCGTTTTCGCCGCTTCTTTGATCAAATGTGTACGTTTGGTACTTTGTACCAATTTGATCTCCACGTTCATTTTTTAAATTTTTAGCATAGGATCCACGTAAAGTCAAACCTTTCAACCAGGGTGCCTGATATTCGGCATTGAGGTTAATACTAAATTGTCTTGAATCGGTTGTTGTTAAATTACCTAATTTCTGCAATTCAAAATAATGATAGGCCGATAGATCGCCCGATGTTCCCGGCAGACGAACTGGTAAACCATTCACATAAGCTGGAACATAAGGTGAAGCCAACAACAGATTTCTGTAATCGTTATCGTCATTTTCACCGCCGATCTTATTAAAGGTTTTTTGCTGATTACCTGTATTTCCTGAAACCTGCATACCAACCTTAAAATTACTGGCTACCTGGATATCACTTCCTGCACGAAAATTCCATCGATCGTAATCCAGTGTGCCCAAATTACCATTCTGTTTGTTATAGGCTACGTTTGCAAAATAAGTTGCTTTATCTGCTCCTCCCGAAATATTCAAGGAATGCCGTGTCAGATAACTTACTTTCCAGGCATCATCTAACCAATTATAAGAATGATTCTTAAAATAGTCCAGTTCATCTTGCGAGAAAAACCATTTGTCAAATCCCGGCGATTTTGGATCACGGTTCGCACCATTTTCCCCATTCATAATATTGAAGTAATTACCAAACTGATAAGCATCCATTACTTTTGTACGGTAGGTCGCATCATTAATGGCATATGATCCATTGTAGCTGATTTTTGGTGTCCCCGATTTCCCTTTTTTAGTTGTTACCAAAACAACACCATTTGCTCCTCTAACACCATATACCGCGGCAGCGCCATCCTTTAAAAAGGAAATATTCTCAATTTCTGACGCATCGAGATTGTTGAATAGCGTCTGATCAGGTTGATTTTGACCATCTACCTGAATCACACCATCAATCACAAATAAAGGGGCACTTGTTCCACCATCTTTTCCTCCACCCATTGGATTCCGTATAATATAGCTTGGTTTTGCTCCCGGACGGCTCGTTCCCCCGCTGACGTTAAGGCCTGCAACCCGGCCCACCAATGTCGCGCCCACATTCGTCGATGGCAGGTCTTCGATTTCCTCTGCTTTAATCGCTACCACAGAGCCCGTTAAATGTGCTTTTTTTTGTGTGGCGTAACCAACAGCAACAACCTCTTCGAGTTCCTGACTTTCGGCTTCCATACGTATATTCAATACATTTTGGTTTCCAACTGGAATTTCCAGTCTTTTATAACCAACAAAATTGAGCACCAAAATCTCGTTTCCAACAGGCAGGTTCAGTCTAAATGTACCATCCGCGTCTGTTGAAGTCGCGGTCTTTGATCCTTTAATGGATATCGTTACTCCTGCAAGAGGTTTTCCGTTTTGGTCAACGACCTTCCCTGTTATATTTTTAAAAAAGTGTAGCTTGTGTTCACTTAAATTTACTCCATAGGAGTATGACGGAATAATCCCGCCAGTCATTATTCCAATGGCCAGCAGTTTTGCCAACCTTTTAGAGGATTTACTCGGGAATATGAACTGATTCATAATTTGGGTATTAGTTTATTTACTGGGTTATTTTTTTAATCTCGCAGCCCATTTGTCACCTTCTTCTTTTAGATTATAGCCATGGGAAGCTAAATAGTTATTGATTTTGCCTTTATATTTACCAAACCAAGCGTGTTTTTTTTCTGAAGATTCAGCCTGCATCGCAAAATCCCGTGCTTCATAAAGCAAGCTGTCGATCATATGCACTTCGTCTTTTGTGAGTCGAGGAATCATATCCTGGTAAGCTTTCACAGTGTTCGGATAGACATTATACGTCATACCGTTTTTAACGGCCTCAACTTCTTGATCTGTTAAAACCTCTTTTAGCCGTTTTACAAACGCTTGATTTAAATTGGTGGTTTCCTGCAGCGTCTCCTGCGTGATTTGTTCTTTTAAACTCTTATCGGTATTCTCCTTGATTTTTAAATCACGAAGTGTATAAGAAGCGTTTAAAAGATAATACTGGTCACGGATAATGTGAGCTGCTTTTTCTTGTTTG
>JAQZAZ010000291.1 GCA_029239355.1 Sphingobacterium sp. | reverse complement strand
TTTCATAAATTTTAGCGATTCGAATAGCAAATATAATTTGCTATACACGGAAAAACGAATAATTTTGTGAGGAATAATTTTATTTAATCATTCTGCAAAATTGGCTTCAATATTGCGGTTCTATGCAGAATTCATTTTTATCAAACACAGTAATGTCCAAAGTCATCCAATATCTTCAGACAGCCACGTTCAGAAAAAATCTCATTGCCGCTTTCGTTGCGATAATCTGCTTATTTCTTGCGGTATATGTTGGACTGAAAATATATACTAAACATAATGAATCCATTGCAGTTCCGAAAATAAAGGGACTCCATATTAATGCAGCCATCCAAGCATTGGAAAATGCTGGATTAGAATACCAAATTGACTCCGTTTATCAGATGGATGCAAAACCTGGCTTGGTCATCGAGCAGGATCCTGAGCAAGGATTTCACGTGAAATCCGGTCGGACAATTTATCTGACGATTATTACACAAGTTGCGCCAGAGGTGGCTTTTCCAAATATTAAAGATAAGACTTTAATAGAAGCTACGGCTATCCTGAAAAATCACAACCTTAAAATAGGCGATACTTCTTATGTTGCCGATATCGCGAGAGATATTGTTTTAGATGCCCAATTTGCAGGCCAATCCATTCGAAATGGCCGCATGATCCCCAAAGGATCGCGAATAGATCTTGTATTGGGAAATGGCCTAGGAGCAAATGAAGTTGAAATTCCGAACCTGATCGGGCTTCCGCTGAACGAAGCTAAATTTGCGCTTACCGGTGCAGGACTTGGTCTGGGCGCAGTCACCTACGATCCAAATGTAACAGATACGACTACTGCTGTGATCAGTGTACAGTCTCCAGGCATAGAAAAGGGATTAACAAGCTTAGGTGCCAAAATAGATGTGACTCTTTCACTGACCGCACCCTCACCAACAACAGGTACATCGGGTTCTTCAACAACACCTAAACCGCAGGCAAATCCAACACAGGTAAATCCACCTGCGACGAAACCCACGGTTCCGGCAAAAACAAATAATCCTCCTGCCAAAGCGACAAATACAACAGCTCCAGCAGGACAAAAAAAGGAAAATAAAAGTAATAGTCTAGGCTTCTAAAACTATTATGAAACCTTCATAAACATAGATCGCTTGCTTAAAATGAATCGTATGTCCGTGAAGGTTTCATCATTGATATAAAAAATCATTCTGATGGAAAATAAAAAAGGAATACCAAGCTGGTTAAAAATTATTGCATTAATCGTTATTCTTGTCGGAGGTTATTTTGCCTGGGCATTTTATAAGGCTTTTTTTGCTTCAAACGTTTCTGGAGAGAAAAAATACCTTTACATTCATGAGGGGGCTAAGTATGAAGATGTCCTCAAATCAATTCAAGATTCCAGTCTTTTGGATGATATTGCTTCATTCGAACGTGCTGCCCAATATAAAAAATACGAAAAAAGTGTAAAACCCGGTCGTTATCTGTTAACCCCAGGGATGAACAATAGACGTTTGATCGGTAATTTAATTGGCGGTTATCAAGAACCTGTAAAATTTAGGTTTGCCAATGTGCGGCTAAAAGAAAATATGGCCGCCTTATTAGGCAAAAGTTTTGAGGCAGATTCTGCACAATTTATTGCGGTACTAAATGATGAAACAACCGCTCAAAAATTTGGCTTTACCAAAGAGAATTTAATTTCAATTTTCATCCCAAATACATACGAAATCTACTGGAATACGAGCCCCGAGAAGGTTATTGCCCGTTTCGATGATGAATGGAAAAAATTCTGGAATACAGATCGTATTGCCAAGGCAAAGGCCCTTAACTTAACACCACAACAGGTGAGCACACTAGCTTCGATCGTCAAAGGGGAAGCCTTACATCAAGATGAAATGCCCATGATTGCCGGCCTCTATTTGAATCGCCTAAAAAAAGGCATGCTATTACAGGCCGATCCAACTGTGATCTTTGCAAATAATGACTTTTCGATCAGAAGAGTATTAAATAAGCATTTAAGAACAGATAATCCTTATAATACTTATATATATAGAGGTCTGCCCCCAGGTCCTATTTCTATCCCAAGTATTGCTGCAATTGATGCCGTATTGAATTTTAAACAACATGATTATATTTATATGTGTGCAAAAGATGATTTCTCAGGATACCATAATTTTGCAAAAACAGAAGTAGAACATCTGATCAATGCGCGCAAATTCCAACAAGCCTTAGACGCACGAAATATCAAGAAATAATGTTTGTATTTGACCATCAGCTTCGTGTCCGTTATGCTGAAACAGACCAAATGGGTTATGTTTATTATGGCAATTATGCTGCCTTCTATGAGATCGCACGGACTGAAATGCTGAGAAGTACAGGAATATCCTATAAAGAACTGGAAGAAATGGGCGTTATGCTTCCGGTCACCGAGATGAAAACAAAATATCTCAAACCGGGCAAGTATGATGACCTGATAACGATTCGAGTAACAATTCGTAAGAAACCGGCAGTCCGTATTATTTTTGAATATGAACTTTTTAACGAAAGTGGTGAGTTGCTCAATCAAGGAGAGACGACACTGGTATTTGTCAATATGAAAAAAAATAAACCTTGTATGCCTCCCCAGATATTTCTGGATAAGATGAGTAAATACTTTAACTGATATGGGGAAACTCCACCAATGGCTATTAAACGTTGAACCTTATTTTAGATTAATCGAATGGAGCAAAAGGGTGGTGTTACCCGGATTCGGTTCGCTACCCCTTTATACTGTGGCAGTGTTTTTTTTTCAGGAGCTCTCCCGAGATTCCATCGTCAGTAAAGCTTCGTCATTATCGTATAGTTTCCTATTGGCTATATTTCCCGGGATCATCTTTCTGTTTACGTTGATTCCGTATATCCCGATTAACAATTTTCAGGAACAATTATTGGATTTCCTGGCAGTTGTTATCCCCAAAAATGCTTTCCTTGTAGTCGAAACCACCTTGGAGGATATCATTAAAAATCAAAATGGCGGACTGCTTTCCTTCGGTTTTCTATTTGCTGCCTATTTTGCAACAAATGGTATGGCTTCATTAATGAATGCCTTCAACAAAGCTTCCCTAATGACTGAGAAAAGACCTTGGGTGCGAAAAAGGCTCATCGCACTGACCTTGGCGTTTTTGATCATCTTCGCCTTAACTGTTGGTATGACCATATTCACTATTGCGGGAGTGACAATCGACTATCTTAAAGAAACTACAGGCATTAAATCCAGTATGTGGGCTACCCTATTAAAACTTGCCCGATGGATTATTATTTTCGCCATTTATTTTTTCACAGTTAGCTGTATCTATAAGTTTGGCCCCTCAACCTCAAATAAATGGAAATTGTTTAGCCCTGGAGCATCCATGGCTACTATATTAGCAATTTTAACCTTCTCCATCTTTACATTTTATATTAATCATTTTGGTGCTTATAATAAATTGTATGGTTCTATAGGGACATTGATTGTGATTATGTTATGGATCTACCTCAATACACTAATTTTACTGTTAGGCTACGAACTTAATGCTGCTATTGCTTTGTCCAAGCAAACAATTGTGATTGCCAAACCCCGAATTTTCAATTCATTCAAAAAAAATAGCGATTAATAATCAAGGATTCCATGAGTTAAAGAACTTTGTTCAAAGTCTTTACTACCAAAAAACTGTTATATGTAGACTAAAACAGGCCAATTGGGAACGGCAAAAATAATCATGTTTCGAAGCTCTTTAACCAATTATTCCGTATAGCTCGATCACTTGGGTATAACTGAAAGTCTGTCAATAAAATAAGAAAAATAAAATTTTGCATTAAAAGTTTTTTTGTACCTTTGCATCTCCTACAACGTAGGAAAAAGGAGAAAATTAATTAATGGCAAAAAAACAAGAAGCAGAAAAAGAATTAGCAGCGAAAAACGCAGAGCTACAAGGGGCTGACACTAAAGTAGTGAAAGACACTGAAAAAATTGAATCAGAAGCTGATTCAAACTTAATCGACGAAATCAAATCAAACACTTGGATCACACCAGAA
>JAQZAZ010000074.1 GCA_029239355.1 Sphingobacterium sp. | reverse complement strand
TTTTTTTTATAAATTTGTGTAATAATGACACGAAGATATACAAATACAAATTGGTGGTGGCCTGAAGCAATAAGCATCGGGAACTAATTGGTATTGTCAAAATATTTCATAATCAACCAAAACCATTTATGGAAATTCCAAACCCGATGCAGACAGTATCGGGTTTTTTTATGTATAAAATTAGCACAGCGAAGAAAAGAATAAAATGAAGTATAAATTCAAAACACAGAGCAGAAAGTTGCTCGCCGACACAACAACACCGGTGAGTATTTATCTTCGGTTACGGGATATCTTTCCAAATTCACTGCTATTGGAAAGTTCAGATTACCACAGTCGTGACAACAATATCAGCTATATTTGTTGCCAACCTATCGCAGGGATTCAACTGGACGAGAAAGAATTGACCTTAACCTATCCCGGAAAAGAACGGATTGTCAAAAATGCACATGAAATTGACTTACGCCAGGAGGTTTCAGATTTTCGGAATTCTTTTGAAGATTCAACGATCGCTGAACTGAATTTAATCTCCAACGGGCTATTCGGATACTTTACATTTGACTGCATTGAGCATTTTGAGGATATCAAGCTGACCACAGCTGCCGATCCGGCGCGGAAAATCCCATTTATGCAATATCATGTCTACAAGTACGTGATCGCCATTGACCATTTCCGTAACCAGCTTTATATCTTTGAACACCTTTTGGAAGATGAAGAGTCGGGACTGGAACGTATGCAATTCCTGATCCAGAACAAAAACTTTCCGGAGTATACATTTAAATTAGCCGGTGAAGAACGTTCCAATCGGACGGATGAGGAGCACCGTCAATTGGTAAAAAAGATGAAGGAACATATCCAACGTGGTGACGTATTTCAGATTGTTCCTTCCCGCGGCTTCAGAACACCATTCTCTGGAGACGAATTTAATGTCTATCGTGCATTGCGCTCCATCAACCCTTCACCTTACCTATTCTATTTTGATTATGGTGATTTTAAATTATTCGGATCATCGCCCGAGGCGCAGTTGCGCATCCACGGCAAACAGGCGACCATCTTCCCTATTGCCGGAACCTTCAAAAGAACCGGAAACATGGAAGAAGACCAAAAAATTGCCTCAAAATTGAAGCAAGACCCAAAAGAGACGTCCGAACATGTGATGTTGGTAGACCTTGCTCGTAATGATCTGAGCAGACACTGCACCCAGGTAAAGGTTGAATCCTATATGGAACCACAATATTATTCCCATATCATCCATCTGGTATCGAAGGTAACTGGCGTCCTTAAGGACAATATCAACCCCTTCGACATTGTAGGGGATACTTACCCTGCCGGAACATTGTCCGGAGCACCAAAACATATGGCACTGACGCTCATTGATCGTTATGAGGGATTACAACGTTCTTTCTACTCCGGAGCAATCGGTTTTATGGGTTTCAATGGCGATTTCAATCATGCCATCATGATCCGCTCATTCCTGAGCAAACAAAATACCCTACATTATCAGGCGGGCGGCGGAATTGTACTGGACTCCGATCCAGAAATGGAACTTCAGGAAGTCAATAATAAAATAGCTGCTTTGCGAAAAGCTTTACAATTAGCAGAAACGTTATGATAAGACCATTAGAATACTGTATCAATACCCAACATATCAATGTTTCGATCGACACCATCGACAACCGCATCGTTGAATTGCTGGCTTTGCGGAAGACCTATCTCAATAAGGCAAAAGTATTGGATGATCATACCGATGCCGGGCAGCATATTATTAAAAATATCAGCAGCAATCAGGCGACACTGGCAAAGAAATTCGACCTGCCAGTTGAATTTGTTCAAGCGATATTTCAGGAAATAGATAATTACTTTAATCAGGACTATACAACAAGAGGCTATGAGCAACAATAAAATCGTCGTCATTGACAATTACGATTCATTCACCTATAATTTGGTTCATTTGCTACAGGAGTTGGGACAAGACTATGTGGTGTTGCGAAATGATAAATTCAAACTGGAAGAGCTGGAAGCTTTTGACAAGATCCTTCTTTCCCCTGGCCCCGGGATTCCTGAGGAGGCTGGTTTATTGCTTGATGTGATCCGTACCTATGCTCCGCACAAAAGTATATTGGGGATCTGTTTAGGCCAGCAAGCTATCGCCGAAGTATTTGGCGGCACCTTATTTAATATGGAAAAGCCCTTGCATGGTGTCGCAACAAGCATTATTGTAACGGATGAATCCGAAAAGTTATTTCGGGATTTCCCAAAAGACTCCAAAATAGGTCGCTACCATTCATGGGCGGTGAATAAAGATACATTGCCAAAGACACTTAAAGTTACGGCTGTGGATGAAAATGGCATCATCATGGCACTGACGCATAGGGAGTATGATGTGCGTGGAATGCAGTTCCATCCCGAATCAGTACTCACAACAAATGGGAAAAAATTAATTGAAAACTGGTTATCCTAACATCTCAATACTCAAAAATGACTATACTCGATAAAATCATTGAACGAAAAAGAATAGAGGTTGAAAAGGCCAAAGCTTTGGTTCCTTCCGAAGATCTGTTGAACTTCCCCTATTTTAGCGTAGCCTGTCTCTCCTTGCGCGAATCGATATTAGATCCTGAAAAGACAGGGATTATTGCTGAATATAAACGTGCATCACCATCAAAAGGAGATATCAACAGTACGGCAAAAGTCGAAGATGTCGTCAGGGCCTATGAAGAAGCTGGTGCTTCAGCAGTCTCTGTTCTAACGGACGCTGATTTCTTCAAGGGCAATCTTGAAGATCTTTCCAAAGCAAGGGAAGCAATTAATATCCCTATTCTGCGCAAAGAATTTATTGTCGACAAATATCAGATAACTGAGGCTAAAGCCTATGGTGCCGATGTTATTCTCTTGATAGCGGCTTGCCTCACAAGGGAAGAAGTTCAGGAATTTGCGGCATATGCCCATCAGATCGGACTCAATGTATTGCTTGAGGTACATAATGAACAGGAACTTTTGGATAATCTTTTTGACGACATTGATGCCATTGGTGTAAATAACAGAAACCTAAAAGATTTCACTGTAGATCTACAACATTCCTATGATCTCTTGGATAAGATTCCATCCGAATATATTAAAGTCTCCGAAAGTGGCATCTCAGATCCCAAAACCATTAAGGCGCTAAAGGCTGCAGGTTTTCAAAGCTTTTTAATCGGCGAAAACTTTATGAAAACCGCGGATCCGGGTAAAGCAATCAAAGATTTTGTTAGAGCATTATAAATTCAATTAGCGGAATAGGGAGATATAGAGAGCTGTTTCAACAATATTTGTTTTAATATCAATTTTGTACCTTTGTAAAAAAAAAATTGAGATGTCGGTCAAGATTGGTGAAAATATTGATTTGGGTGAATTCCCTTTGCTACTTGCTCCGATGGAGGACGTCAGCGATCCTCCATTTCGGTATGTTTGCAAACAAAATGGTGTTGATTTAATGTATACTGAATTCATTTCTTCGGAAGGATTGATTCGTGATGCGGCCAAATCAGTTCAAAAACTTGATATTTTTGAATATGAACGCCCCATTGGTATTCAGATCTTTGGTGGAGATATTGAAAGTATGCGTCAATCAGCTGAAATCTGTACGAAAGCGAAGCCGAATCTGATTGATATCAATTATGGCTGTCCGGTAAAAAAAGTGGTATGTAAGGGCGCTGGCTCTTCTTTGTTGCAGGACATTGATAAAATGGTTGCAATGACCAAAGCTGTTGTCGAAGCAACACATTTACCTGTGACGGTAAAAACACGTCTTGGGTGGGATGACAATACCAAAAATGTTTACGAGGTAGCAGAGCGGCTGCAAGATGTCGGCATCAAAGCATTGGCGATTCACGGACGTACCCGTGCACAATTGTACAAAGGTGAGGCAGACTGGTCTATGATCCGTGATATCAAACGTAATCCACGCATTCAGATTCCAATTTTTGGTAACGGTGATGTGGATTCTGTCGAAAAAGCAGCGGCCTGGAGACAAGAATATGAGGTGGATGGCATTATGATCGGCCGTGCCGCGATTGGCTACCCTTGGATCTTTCGCGAAATCAAGCATTTCTTCCATACCGGAGAGCGCTTGGAAGGACCTACCATTGCCGAACGTGTCGGAGTATGCCGGACACACTTAAATAAATCCATTGAATGGAAAGGGGATAAATTGGGAATCTTTGAAATGCGTAGACATTATGCAAACTATTTCAAAGGAATTCCAAACTTCAAAGAATGTAGAATGAAACTGGTAAGCTTACAGACACAAGATGAAATTTTAGATGTCCTACATGATATTGAACACAACTTTACAGCTGAAATGGTGTAAGGTTTAACGATAAACAAGGTCGCATTGATACAAATTCAATGCGACCTTGTTCTTTTATCTCATTCGTATCCGCCTTATAGCTTCTCCACGAATTTGCAATGCTAAACGGGTTTGTTTTTATTTTTTGAATAGCTCCTTTTTCATTAAGCACCCTTTTTAATGAATTGCTTTAGCTGATTGCGTTCCATCAGAAATACGCCACCTATATAGACAATCAGCAAACCGTTTCCAATGAACACATTATGCTGGAAGACAAAGTAGGATAGATAAGAAAATACGATCCCCACTAAAATATATGTCAATATTTTACCCAGTTTATAGGGTATAGGATAATGTTTTTGCCCCCAAACATAAGATAGGACAACCATAGAAAAATAGGCCAGAAATGTTACGATCGATGCCCCCACATAACTATATTTAGGAATCAGATAGTAGTTCGCCAAAATGGTTATTCCTGCGCCTACAAGAGAAATATACAAAGCGTACCGCGTTTGGTCAGAAAGCTTATACCAAACCGAAAGATTCATATAGATCCCTAGCAGGACATAGTTGAACAGTAGTAAAGGAACAATGAAAAGTCCAGACCAATATAAATCACGCGTTTCCATATTTCCTTTAATAAAATATTTCAACCAGTCAATATTCGCTGTAATACCAAGCATGACCAACATCATGGCTATCACAAAATACTCCATGATCAACGCATAGGTCCTCTTTGCATTTGCATTCTTTGCGTAAGAAAAGAAAAATGGTTCGGCTCCCAATCTGAAAGCCTGAACAAAAATGCTCAGAAACATAGCTAGTTTTCCAACCGCCCCATATATACCCAAATCGCGATCCCCAATGTCTTTCGGCAGATAGATCGGCAGTACAATCTTGTCTAAGTTTTCATTAATAATATAGGAAATATTGGCAATTAAAATTGGAAAACTATAGGATAGCATCTTTAAAATCAGCTGTTTTTCTGGTTTAAAATAGAATCCTCTCATTTCAGATAGCAGTAATAGAAAGGTCATTGCGCTTGCCACAATATTGGAAATAAAAACATAACCGATCCATTCATTTCTGTACCAACTGGAACACCAAACTCCCAAAGCCCCCCCCTCGTTAATTAAATAGGGAACAAAAGCAATAAAGAATAAATTCAGAATAACCATAATACCGATATTGGCTAATTTAATAGCTCCAAAACGGATAGGTCTTCCCTCAGATCGTAATTTTGCAAAAGGAACGATAGCTAATGCATCCAATGCCAATATCAGCGCAAAATACTTTACATAGCTCTCATAATCTGCATTATAAACACCTTTATTTAACCAACTGCCTATTGTACCGGCAAAGACAATGCCCGTTATAAAAAATAATGTCGCCAATGAGGCTATAACGATAAAACTATTGTTGAAAACCTGCTTTTTATCTTTTTCTTCTACCTTTTGAAGAAACCGAAAAAAAGTAGTTTCCATTCCAAATGCCAGAACAGCATTGATCATGGACGCCCAGGCATACATATTGGTAAATATTCCGTAGGATGCCGGTGGATATTTGAGGACATACAATGGCGTCATGACGAAATACAGCATGCGTGCTATAATCGTACTCAGGCCATAAATCATGGTCTGCCCGGCGAATTTCTTTAGTACTGACAAAACGGAAAAGCTTAGGATTGAACTCTTTTAATCACTTCAAAATTAGAAAAGCCCTTCACTTCGCCTTCGTTAACTTCAACAGCTTCAACATTTGCCTCATCCGGACCTTCCTGGCAGAAGTCCAGCAGTGAATCAAGTGCAAAATCGTCCCCTTCGGCCTCAATATAGACAGACCCATCCTTTTGATTGAGCACAAAGCCCTTTACACCAACCTGATCCGCAACGGCTTTGGCCGTCAATCGAAAAAAAACTCCTTGTACTTTACCTCTTATTGAAATATTCAAATGTTTCATCTGTATTTTATTTTTTCTTCCATCTGACTGATGGAGCTTACCCTTACTATTGTTTCATTACTATAGTAAGGGTAGGTTCATAAGAGCAAAAGTACAGAAGTTTTTGTGGAATTAAATACTATGCTAAACGTTTGATCTTAACTTTATCTGTTAGACGCATATGTTCCATTCCTTCTAGCAGAATAATCCCCGGTTTTTTACCGATTTCCAAAGATCCGTATTCGTCCTGGATATTCAATGCAATAGCTCCGTTGATCGTTGCCCATTGAATTGTTTGCAAAAAGTCTAAATCTTCAAAATGCTCATGCAATACCTTCAACTCTTCCAATACGGAAAGTGTATCATTCGACGCGAGACTATCCGTTCCGATAACTAAACGTTGTCCAGCATTTATAAAATTATGAACCTTAGGTAAGGTACCTTCGATATATAAATTTGCTTTTGGACACAAACACCATACAACATCCCGATCCATACGCTCCACAAAATCCAAATCTTTTAATGAAGTATAAGTATTGTGAACTAACAACAGCTTATTTGGATAAGGTAAATAAGGTAAATAAGACTGGATAGAATTCCGAGCTTGGGCTTTAATAGAATCTGCATTTTTACCAATGCTCGCATAGAAATCCAGAAAAGCTCCTATTTTATATCTGAATAACTTATTCTCCTCGTCACTCTCTTGATTATGAATACTAATGATATTAGATTCGGGTACTGATTTTTTAAATTTCTTAAAAAGAACTTTCGAACAGGAATAAGGGGCATGTGGCGTAATAGACACATGTCCATTTCTAAACTCTTGTGTTAAAGATTTGGCTTCTTTTAATTTAAAATCAGCTTCTTCAGGTTCGACACCCATCACCTCCACAAACGTATGATAAAGTATCTTAGAGTCCTCCTTCAGTTTAGAAGAATTATCCGTATTCGCATGGTCCCCCACGGCTACGATACCATTTTCATACATCTCTCTATCCGCTTTTGCCATCGCATCATCCATTTTTTTCATCGACGCCCCACGTGAGGTCATCACTTGGCTCAAGAAGTTTGGAAGACCCGTACCTTTGGGTACTGCTCCTTTCATATGTGACAATTCAATATGGCAATGGGCATTGATAAAACCTGGTATAATCACTCCCTCATACCTTTCGATTTTGGTTTTATCAGTTTGTGTAAACGTAGCAGGGTCATAGACTCCTTGAATTATCCCCTCCTCATCGATCGCTACAATACCATCTTTTATTGGCATTGAAGTCATCGGTAGAACATAGTTTGCGCTTAAATACTTTAACATTTTATCTCCTCACTCTCAAATTAGTAACTAAAAAATTTTTGACCAATATGAATACATACTAACAGTAGAAAATTCTATGCCAAGGTACCTAAAAAGAACAATAAATACCAAAAACAACCTTAAACGCAATATTTTAAATCAAAAAGAAATTTTAACATATTTTTTACTAAGCTTGTTTTTTGTCAAAAATAACATCACTATAAATCATTCCGATTTTAATTTATATATTAGCGCCATCGATTAGGGGTGCCTTGTTTTGTCAGAAACACAAATAAAGGCTGAGATCATACCCAACAGATTAAGTTCTGTGCACCTGATCCAGGTAATGCTGGCGGAGGGAAAGGTTAGTTAAATAGAACGATCATAGTTACCCCTTTCTATGATTTGTTTAACTTAAACAAAATACATCAACATGATCAAATTTTTGATTTGTAGCGCTTTAGCTACTACTTCTGTACAAATTGCTGTTGCCCAGCACAATTTGACGATTAAAACTGTAGACAGGGATACACAAAGACCCTTACAAAATGCATCCGTATCCATTGACGGCCAAACTTCTTTTACAACTAAATCGGACAAAGATGGTCTGATCAAATTATATAATATCGCGGATGGAAGGCATACCGTCCAGGTCTCATTTGTGGGATATCAAACCTCGACTCAAAATCTAAACATTCAGGGGGATATGGAATTGACCGTTCAACTTGATCCAAAAACAATTCGTACGGAAGAGGTGCTTGTGGTATCTACCAGAGCAAAAAAGAATGCACCAACCACATTCAAGAACATTTCAAAAGATGAGATCACCCAGAATAATTTCGGACAAGATATCCCCTACCTCCTGAATCAGACTCCCTCTGTACAGATAAGCTCCGATGCTGGCGCTGGTATAGGATATACAAATATGACGATCCGGGGTTCGGATAATCAGCGCATCAATGTGACACTAAACGGCATCCCGCTAAATGATGCTGAAAGCATGGGCTCATTTTTTGTCAATCTTCCAGATTTTGCGTCATCCACAGAAAGCATCCAAGTGCAACGTGGGATTGGAACATCTACAAATGGAGCTGGATCCTTCGGTGCTTCTTTGAATATTCAATCAAATACACTTGCCGAAAAACCCTATGCCGAATTCAATAATTCGTTCGGATCTTATAATACATGGAAGAATACCGTAAAGTTTGGCTCAGGCTTGATCAACGATAAATTTGCTTTCAATGCCCGATTATCCCGGATCAGTAGTGATGGTTATATCGAAAGAGGTGCTTCTGACTTGCAGTCCTTTTATATCGACGGGGGCTACTATGGTAAGAAGCATACTTTAAAAGGAATCGTATTCTGGGGAAAAGAAAAGACCTACCAAGCTTGGAATGGGGTGCCAGAACCACTGATCACAGGTGATAGATCTCGTATGGATGACTATGCGGATTATGGCCTCGCTATCTCCGGAACAGAGAAAGACCGATTTATGAATGCAGGAAGGAACTACAATCTATATACCTACAAAAACCAAACGGACAACTACACGCAAAAACATCACCAGATTCATTACACAAATATCCTCAGTGATAAACTGACGTTGAACACTGCCTTACATTATACAAGAGGTTACGGTTATTATGAAGAATTTAGGCAGGCTGACAAATTGAGTAAATACGGACTTCCAAATGTGACGATAGGAAAAGATACCATAAAGACAACAGACTTAGTCAGACGGAGATGGCTTGATAATTATTTTTACGGAATGACTTATTCATTAAACTACAAACCCAATGATCAACTTGAACTTATATGGGGTGGTGCGTACAACCAATATAGCGGAAAGCATTATGGTGAAGTAATCTGGGCACAATACGCATCAACGGGATTTCTGGATGACAAATATTACTTTGGAAAATCCCAGAAAAATGACTTCAGCAATTTCCTAAAAGTAGATTATAAATTGGACAAATGGATCTTGATGGCCGATGTACAATACCGAAATGTAGACTACCATATGTATGGTGATGATGATAAAGTTAAAAACTACAACTACCATCCAAAATTCAATTTCCTGAATCCCAAAGTTGGTGCAACCTTTCTGCTAAATGATTATGCAAATATCTATGCTTCCTACGCCTTTGCACAAAAAGAACCTGTACGGAAAGATTTTATAGAGAAAAATAGCAAGCTGCCAGATCCAATGCCAGAAAAAATGCAGGACATTGAACTTGGCTATAGATTCACCGATACGAAGTTCACTATCGGATTGAATGGATATGGGATGTTTTATAGAGATCAATTGATTCCAACAGGTGAAATCAGTGATACCGGCGCTCCTATAAGACAAAATGTGAAAGACAGCTATCGAATCGGGGTGGAATTTGATGGGGCATGGAATATCAATAAGCAACTGAACTGGAAGGCTACCGCTACTTTCAGCCAGAATAAGATCAAGAATTTTGAGGAAGTTATTGGCGATTTCAGAATATCATATCCTAAGACCGATATTGCCCTGTCTCCAAATACTATTATATCCAGCAATTTCTCCTACAGCCCTATTGAAACACTGACATTTTCATTGCTATCAAAGTATGTCGGTCAACAATATCTCGATAATTCCTCTGCCAAGGAAAGAAGCATCTCTTCCTACTTTGTTAACAATCTATTAGCGAATTATAATTTTTCAGCGCTCGGCATAAAAGACATTAACCTAAGTTTACAGGTTAATAACTTACTGAATGAAAAATATGAAACCAACGGCTATACCTTTGGCTGGATGGAAGGTGATGCCAGAAAATATTACAATTTTTACTTTCCACAGGCACCTACAAATTTTATGTTGGGCTTAAATATCAAATTTTAACAGATAACAAAATATTCATATGAAAGCCTCCTTTTCTACTTAAGATAAGGAGGCTTTTCATTTGGTATAGGTAAATGCTACATTGGATCGTGATTCACGATTGGAATTTTTAACTTTGGTTTTATAAATTTCATTATGCGCGCAGTAATACAACGGGTAAAACATGCATCCTGCACAGTTGACGAACAGATCACTGGACAAATTGAAAAAGGTTTAATGATACTATTGGGAATAGAAGAAGCCGATACAATGGAAGACCTAAAATGGTTGGGACAAAAATTTGTTAACCTCCGGATTTTTGAAGATGAGCAAGGACTAATGAATAAATCCATACAGGATATCGACGGCAATATTTTATTAATTTCTCAGTTCACCTTATTTGCTCAGACAAAAAAAGGAAATAGACCATCGTTCATTCGGGCAGCCAAACCTGACACTGCCAAGCTGCTTTATGAGGAAATGTCCAAACTGCTTTCCCAGCTGATCAATAAGCCTATTCAGCTCGGCGTATTTGGAGCCGATATGAAAATCAATTTATTGAACGATGGCCCCGTCACCATAATGATGGATACAAAAGATAAGGACAATTTTTAAACTACTTAATCCAAAAAAATGACAATCAAAGAAGCACAGGAAGTAATTGATAAATGGATCAATACAACAGGCATACGCTATTTTAATGAGCTGACAAATACGGCGATGCTTATGGAGGAGGTTGGCGAAGTTGCACGGATCATGGCCAGACAATACGGTGAGCAATCATTCAAAAAATCAGATAAAGAAGTTAATCTGGCTGACGAAATGGCCGATGTATTGTTTGTCTTGATGTGCCTCGCGAATCAAACCGGTATAGACCTTACCGAAGCATTGGAAAAGAACCTTCAAAAAAAATCCATCCGGGATGCAGAGCGTCATAAAAACAACGAAAAGCTAAAATAATACCATTATATTTTATTTGCGTTAACGGTTTAATAATAATGGTGACGCACCATTTTAAAGTAGACATTATGAATAAACTATTTATTTATTCGCTAATAACAGGTTTCCTATTCACCTCTTGTTCCACTACACGTAGGCAATTGGGGCCCCATAAGACCAATCCGGATACATTTAACAAAGCAGCTGTGGTTACTGCCCATCCCTTGGCCTCCGAAGTCGGGGTAATGATCTTGAAAAAGGGCGGAAATGCTATTGATGCGGCTGTTGCAGTACAATTTGCCCTTGCTGTTGTCTATCCCAATGCAGGCAATATTGGTGGTGGTGGATTTATGCTGTATCGCAATAACCAAGGTCAATACAATGCATTGGACTTTCGGGAGACTGCCCCCAAAAAGGCTCATCGGGACATGTATCTAGACGCACAAAAGAATGTTATTCCTGATCTGAGCTTATACAGCCGGTTGGCATCAGGTATTCCAGGTTCTGTTGCCGGAATGTGGGAAGCACATCAGAAATATGGAAAGCTGGCCTGGAAAGATCTGCTAACCCCAGCAATTGACCTTGCAAGAAAAGGTTTTGAGATCAGCGAAAGACAAGCTAAGGAATTTGAGACTCACAAAGAAAGATTTGTAAGGTTAAACCCCACCGGCGCCGCAATTATAAAAAATACAACATGGAAAACAGGCGATCTATTTATCCAGGTAGATCTAGCCAACACCATCGAAAGAATCGCCAATGAAGGCCGGGATGGTTTTTATAAAGGAAAAACTGCTGATTTTCTCATAGCCGAAATGAATAAGGACAAAGGCATTATTACACATGAGGATCTAACGAGCTATCGGGCACTCTGGCGTGCCCCGATTGCATCAAGCTATAGAGGACACAAAGTCGTTTCGATGCCCCCGCCATCGAGCGGTGGAACATCTTTAATCGCTTTGTTAAAGTCAGTCGAACAGTTCCCCCTGCAGCGCTGGGGATTCCAGACAGACTCCGCAATACGTGTTATCGTAGAAGCAGAACGTCATGTGTACGCAAATAGGGCAAAGTATTTAGGGGATCCTGATTTTATCAATGTTCCTGTACAGCAACTGGTGGATTCCACTGTAAACGCGGCTAAACTTAACCCTTTTAATTTCCGTCAGGCGACATTAAGTAAAAATGTCAATGCTGATGTCATTCCTGGCTATGAAAGCGAACAAACAACACATTTCAACATTGTTGATGAGGAAGGAAATGCAGTGTCTATCACCACGACACTAAATGACTCTTATGGATCGGGTGTCTTCGTGAATGGGGCAGGATTTCTCCTGAATAATGAAATGGACGATTTTTCGATAAAAACTGGTGTTCCTAATATGTATGGGCTGACAGGGGAAAGGGCGAATGAAATCCAACCAGGGAAAAGAATGTTAAGTTCCATGACACCAACTATTCTGGAAAAGGATGGTAAACTATTTATGGTTGTGGGGACTCCGGGAGGTTCGACTATTATTACCTCTGTTTTCCAGACAATACTGAATGTAATCGACTTTGGTCAAAATGCACAATCCGCCGTGAATTCACCCCGGTTTCACCATCAGTGGCTCCCGGACCATATTGATGTTGAAAAGGATGCTATTGATATGACGCTTCGGAACAAATTAATAAAGGATGGCTATATAATAAACCCAAGAGGAAATATCGGACGTGTAGAAAACATTCTTGTCCTTCCAAACGGCAAATTGCAGACCGGCGCCGACCCACGTGGAGATGATACGGCAAAAGGATATTAGACCTCAAATAAAAAGCTCATCTAGAATACCAGATGAGCTTTTTTATATTAGATAGTTTGGATGATCTTACATCATTCCGCCCATACCGCCACCCATTGGAGGAGCACCAGCACCTACAGGGTTTTCCTCAGCTTCGTCAGCTAATACACATTCTGTTGTCAATAACATAGAAGCAACTGAAGCCGCATTTTCCAAAGCAACACGTGATACTTTAGTTGGATCGATTACACCTGCTGCAATTAAGTTCTCGTAACGGTCAGTACGAGCGTTGTAACCAAAGTCACCTGTACCTTCTTTCACTTTTTGAACGATAACTGCACCCTCAATACCTGCGTTATTACAGATCTGACGTAGAGGCTCTTCGATTGCACGTTTGATAATATCGATACCGATTTGCTCATCTTCGTTTTCACCTTTAAGATTTAACAAAGCTTCTGTAGCACGGATGAAAGCAACACCACCTCCAGCAACGATACCTTCTTCAACTGCAGCACGAGTTGCATGTAAAGCATCATCAACACGATCCTTTTTCTCTTTCATTTCTACCTCGGTAGTCGCACCTACGTACAAAACAGCAACACCACCTGACAATTTTGCCAAACGCTCTTGCAATTTCTCACGATCGTAATCTGAAGTAGTTGTCTCGATTTGTGAACGGATTTGAGCAACACGAGCTTTGATGTCCTCTACATTACCACCACCGTTGATAATCGTTGTATTATCTTTGTCAACTTGAACTTTTTCCGCTTGACCTAAGTAAGATAATTCAGCATTCTCTAATTTGAAACCTCTTTCTTCAGAGATTACAGTACCACCAGTTAAAATAGCGATATCTTCTAACATCGCTTTACGACGGTCACCAAAACCCGGCGCTTTTACCGCTGCTACTTTCAGTGAACCACGGATTTTATTAACAACTAATGTTGCAAGTGCTTCGCCATCTAAGTCTTCAGCAATGATCAATAATGGTTTGCCAGTTTGAACTTGTTTTTCCAAGATAGGCAACAACTCTTTCATGTTGCTGATTTTCTTGTCATAGATCAAAATGTAAGGGCTATCCAATTCCGCTTCCATCTTGTCAGAATTTGTAACAAAGTATGGAGATAAGTACCCACGGTCAAATTGCATACCTTCTACAGTTTTTACTTCTGTTTCAGTACCTTTTGCTTCTTCAACAGTGATAACACCATCGTTACCAACTTTTTCCATCGCTTGCGCAATCAATGAACCGATTACTTCATCGTTATTCGCAGAGATTGATGCGACCTGCTTGATTTTGTTATTGTCTTGACCAACTTCTTGTGACTGAGATTTCAAGTTAGCAACGACAGCTGCAACAGCTTTGTCAATACCACGCTTTAAGTCCATTGGGTTAGCACCAGCAGCTACAGATTTGATACCTGGAGCAACGATTGCTTGTGCCAGTACAGTAGCAGTAGTTGTACCGTCACCTGCTTGATCAGCAGTTTTGGAAGCAACTTCTTTCACCATTTGAGCCCCCATATTTTCTAAGGCGTCTTTCAGATCAATTTCTTTCGCAACTGAAACACCATCTTTAGTAATTACTGGTGCACCGAATTTCTTTTCAATAATTACGTTACGTCCTTTTGGACCCAATGTTACCTTAACCGCATTTGCTAACGTGTCTACACCTTTTTTAAGGGCCTCACGAGCCTCAACGTTATATTTTACTTGTTTTGCCATTTTATTTTAGTGTTTAGTATCGAGCTTAAATAACATTACCAACTCAATAATACAATAACTTGTTGATTTTTGATTCGAGCTACAGCGAGCTCATTTGAAATTTCTGACCTTTAATTAGATAACAGCGTAAATATCAGACTCACGCATAATTAAGTACTCTTTTCCTTCATAAGTAATTTCAGTACCTGCATATTTTCCGTATAATACTTTGTCACCTACTTTTACAGTCAACGGCTCGTCAACTTTACCAGTACCTACAGCAACGACTGTACCTTGAGATGGTTTCTCTTTTGCTGTATCAGGAATATATAAACCTGAAGCTGTTTTTTCTTCTGCTGGAGCAGCTTCTACAACTACTCTGTCTCCGATAGGTTTGATACTTAATGCCATAATTAATTTTACTTTTTTATCTGTTATTGAATTTATTTTTATGTTATAATCGTTATAGACACATCATCTTTTATGCCAATTGTAAATAAGCAGAAGTATAAGACAATTTTTCACCAAAAACTTAATATTTCAATAAATAAAGTCACATTTTGCTGTCACACTGTCATTGTTGTCTGACAACCTTACAATCCCTCGCCCATCATTACAATCCTACCTTGTAAAAAGCAAACTGACAAACTGCGCTTAACAAAAAAGAGGCCTCGTCTAATACGTAGACGAGGCCTCTTGAATTTCTTTATTGGCTACTATTTTTTAGCCTCTTCAGCTGGCTTAGTTACTGGCGCTGTAGCAGGAGCTTTTTGCTCTGCTTTTGCTGGAGTAGCTTGTTCTTGCCCTGCTGGAGTACCAGAAGGTTGCTGTGCCGGTGTCCCTAAGTTCAAGGGGCCCTGTGGTTGTGCGGGTGCTTCAATTTGACCTCCCAGTCCACCTTTTGATGTACCTGGCGATGTCCCCATAATATTAACACCTAAACTAAAAATCATAATAGCGATAACCATGATCCATGTACCTTTTTCCAAAAAGTCTCCGGTGCGTTTGACCCCCATAAGGTTTGTTCCGCCGGAAAAACCAGATGATAAACCGCCACCTTTCGGATTTTGGATTAAAACCAAAAATGCTAAAATAATACTAGCTAATATGATAAGACCAATTAATAATCCTTGCATCTCTTTATATAATTAATTTAATTTCTTTTCTAATTCTGTTATGCGTGCCGCAAAGTAAGCATTTTTTTCTGGATATTTCAAAACTAATTTTTTGTAAACGTCTATTGCTTTAGGATATAAACCTTGTTCGGTATATATCTTTGCAAGGGTTTCCGTAACCAGTGAGTATTGATCTTCTGAGCTTTTTCTCGCCTTATTTTCCAAATCCAATTTTTCAGCCTGCAAAGGCTGGATCACAGGTTCCTCGCGGATAAATTTTTCAATCACCTCATCTGTCTTACGTGGAATCTGGAAGGAAATTGTTGTTTTTACTTCATCGCTGAGCTTCGCTTCCGGTGATTGCAAATGGAAAATATTTTCCCGGATTTGTTGATCCAATAGCTGACTATCCAGTTTTTCGTGAATCTTTGCGATATCATCGTTTGATGGCGCCATTGGCCCTAACGGGGATTTAACGTAAGGCTGATATGTTTCAGCATACTCAAGTCTCGTCTTGTGTAGCCACCATAAGAAGCTATAGGGCATTGTATCGTCATCATAGACCGTAACACGCTCATGTCCGTCCTTTAGGGGTTGTATAGCAATTGCAGCGGAAAGAGTATCCTCAATTTCGGATTCCTCAACAAGGGTTCCCTGTGACTGCGCTTCACTTGAACGAAAATAATCCTGGGCTACCCCTGCCTGAATCAAACGATCCAATTCATCCGTCTTCCCTACTTCTTCAACCTCAGATTCTGTCGCTACAGTTACCTCAGTTGCCTCACTCACCAATATATCATCCAATTCTATCTCGTTTACGGCCACCGTCTCCTTGCTATGCATAAATTCATATAACCAGTTTGGAGAGGGTGCATAAAGTAATGTCGAGGATAGATTCTGAACAGGCTTGCTTTCGCCAAAGATTTTACGTTCGTATATAAATCGTAAACTTTGCGCATATGGATACTTTTCGATCAAAGCCAAAATCACATCTTCATCGACAGATTCTGAATGATTGATTGCTTGAAAAAAAAGCTCGCTATTCGATAATGGCATAGTAATATTCATTTTGGAATAGGATTACCAATTGGCAAATGCCTTATTATAAATGTCTTCTGTCAACATCTGAATAATTTCCTTACCTAAGGTCTCTTCCTGTGCGCTCTGGAGATTCCCAGCAAATTCTTTGAAGCGCGTAAAAGGCTGTTCAAAGTCGTCTTTTGGATTAATCTTATTATGATATGACACTTTAATGGTAATGGTCATTCTATTCATCGCAGCGCGATCCGTTCCCGCCTCAACAGCGGCTGGACTGATTGTATAATCTGTGATAAACCCTTCAAAAGTAGCATCACCATCCTGGTTGACCTGACTTAATCGGGATTGATTTCGAATACGTTCCTTTAAAGCCTCTGTAAAGTTTTGGCTTAAAGTCGGATAAACTAAAGGGGCTATATTTTCAAAATATTGAATATTAACTGTTTTCATCCCCTCTGGAATGGACCCTCCCGTAAATCCATATTTCACGCCACAACTATTCAATATAAATAGAAATGTAGTCGTGAGAAAGGTATATAAAATTCTTTTTGACAACATGTGCGAAACCTTAGTCTAAATTTAAGTCTTTAATTTTCCTATACAAAGTTCTTTCAGAAATTCCCAATTCTTGCGCCGCAGCCTTACGTTTACCACGATGTTTTTTTAAGGCTTTTTTGATCAGATCTGATTCCTTATCTACCAAAGATAAGGATTCTTCTACTTCCTGTGCATCTTGTAAATAATCATCCTCTTTAACAGGATTCTTCAAAACATTTGCTGTATTGTTAGGAGAATGTATTGTCAATGTCGGCGCAACACCGTAGCCCTCGGGCTCCGATTTCATTTGTGGTTCAATCTCCTGATAGAGTTGATTGATATAAGGAGAGTTTTGATCAAATGTAGAAGAGTCTACACCTTTCTGGATCAGCTCCACGACAAGCTTTTTCAGATCCACCATATCCTTCTTCATATCAAACAAAACCTTGTAAAGCAGGTCTCTTTCAGAAAAATCTTCTTTTGCACTACTAGTCGATGAAACAATGGCCGGTAAACTGGTCCGTGATTCATTTGGCAAATAGTTTTGTAACGTATGTGCGTTAACAATACGCTCTTTCTCTAAAACAGCAATTTGTTCAGCAACATTTTTTAACTGGCGTACATTTCCTGGCCAGCTATAATTACGCAGCATATTCTGCGCATCCTCTGTCAATTGGACACCAGGAGAGCGATATTTTTCTGAAAAATCTACAATAAACTTCCGAAATAATAAATTAATATCTTCCGGTCGTTCTCTAAGTGAGGGAACGCGTAAAGGAACAGTGTTCAGACGATAATACAGATCTTCGCGAAATTTACTCTTTTGGACTGCTTCAAACATATTGACATTTGTCGCAGCCACCACGCGTACATTAGTTTTTTGGACCTTTGATGACCCTACACGAATGTACTCTCCAGATTCCAAAACACGTAATAATCTAGCTTGCGTACCTAAAGGCAATTCTCCTACTTCATCCAAAAAAATTGTTCCACCATCCACCACTTCAAAATAGCCCTTACGCGCTTCGTGAGCACCGGTAAAGGAACCTTTCTCATGCCCAAATAATTCAGAATCTATTGTCCCCTCTGGTATTGCGCCACAATTGACCGCTATAAACGGCCCATGCTTGCGGGAACTCAATTGATGGATAATATGCGAAAAAACCTCTTTACCACTACCGCTCTCACCTTGTATTAATACAGAAATATCAGTTGGAGCCACCTGCCGGGCAATATCAATCGCCCGATTTAGCAACGGTGAGTTACCGATGATTCCAAACCTATTTTTTATATCTTGATTATCCATAAATTTCCAGTTGGAAATAAATTTATATTAAGTTTTCTTAATCGACAATTTTACCTAACAAGGTTGCTGATGTACATGATTCTACACGTACATTGACGTAATCTCCCTGTTTATAACGAGGGTCAATCGGAAATACAACCAAGGCATTTTGATCATTACGACCGCAAAAATCAAACTCAGATCTTTTTGAAAAACCTTCTATAAGTACCTTACATACCTTTCCAACAAAATGCTGGTAACGATATAAGCTATGGTCACGTTGTTTATTGATTACTTCCGTCAAACGGCGTTTTTTAACATCCTCTGGGATGTCATCTTCATAGCGCTTTGCTGCCAATGTGCCCGGTCTTTCAGAATAAGCAAACATATAAGCAAAATCATATTTCACGTAATCCATCATCGATAATGTTTCCTGATGTTCTGCTTCGGTTTCTGTACAGAATCCTGTGATAACATCAGTAGAAATCGCACAATCCGGAATAATTTTACGGATAGCGTCTACACGCTCCATATACCACTCCCGATCATAAGTACGATTCATGAGCTCTAATACCCTAGAGTTACCAGATTGCACTGGGAGATGGATATAATTACAAATATTTTCATATGACGCGATCGTATGTAAGACCTCATCCGTAATATCTTTTGGGTGCGATGTGGAGAAACGAACCCGTAAAAGCGGGCTGACTTCCGCCACCATAGCCAACAATTTAGCAAAAGTTACCGTCTCAGCAGGAGCTTCACCTTCTGCAACCGTTGCTGTATGCTTGTAGGAATCCACATTTTGCCCTAGCAATGTTACTTCTTTGTAGCCCGCGTTGAATAGATCTTGCGCTTCTTTGACAATAGAATGTGGATCGCGGCTACGTTCACGTCCCCGGGTAAATGGAACCACACAGAACGAACACATATTGTCACAACCACGCATGATCGAAATAAAAGCCGTTACGCCATTTGAATTTAATCGGACCGGGTTAATGTCTGCATAAGTTTCCTCACGTGACAGCAGTACATTCACTGCTTTTGCACCGTCATCTACCTTATCAATTAAATTAGGAAGATCACGATACGCATCGGGACCTACCACAACATCAACTAATTTTTCTTCCTCAAGAAATTTGGACTTTAAACGCTCAGCCATACAGCCTAGCACCCCAACGATCATTCCAGGATTTTTGGACTTCGCTGCCTCAAATTCTTTCAGTCGATTGCGAACACGCTGCTCTGCATTTTCACGAATTGAACAAGTATTAATAAAGACAACATCCGCTTCTTGATAATTCTTTGTCGTCTCAAAACCTTTATCCAACAAAATCGAAGCAACGATCTCACTATCCGAGAAGTTCATTTGGCAACCATAACTTTCAATATACAGTTTGCGTCCATTACTGATCTTTGGATCCTGTTCCAATAACAATGCCTCACCCTGACGAGATTCGTCGTGTTCCTTAGTTGTATGTGTTAAATCTAGCATAGCT
>JAQZAZ010000290.1 GCA_029239355.1 Sphingobacterium sp. | reverse complement strand
CTTCGAGGTTTCCCACCACCTGCTGAACAGGGATAGCATGCAATACTTTTTTTAAATCCATCATTACTTAAGTTCTAAATTTATCGCTGTTCCAAATGGAAGCTTCTGACCTGCGGCCAAAGATTGTGTTCCCACTCTTCCCTTTCCAAATACATGTGTTTTAAATCCTGCATTTTCCATCACATATAATGCATCCATCAGACCCATCCCTACTACATTTGGAACAATTCCTTCTTTATATTTCAAATCCACAAAGGGTACACCTCTATTCGATGTATCCACTTCACCTCTCGCCACCATATCCCAATTCACGGTATTAATACCCAATTTTTCGTATACTTTTTTACTAGCTTCTCTTGACCCTTGCAAGGTCAAGGGCATCCTTCCACCTACATTCACAGCTTTAAATGATTTTTTCCCTTGCATTTCCATGTCATTGGCATAAACCATATCCGCTAGTTCTTTAAAAACAGGCCCTGCCACCGATCCACCATAATAACCATTTCTCGGATTCCGAATCACAACGATAATGGAATACTTGGGATCTTCGGCCGGAAAATATCCCGCAAATGAAGATTGATATCGTCTAGCCCCGTAACCTCTTGAACCATCTGCCATCTGAGCGGTTCCTGTTTTACCGCCCGAGGTATATAATGGACTGGCAACACTCCGTCCTGTCCCTTCGGTCATTACACCTTCCATCATTCCTCTTACCTCGGCCAACGCATGATCCGATGCTATTTTCTCGTTGATAACTTTCGCCTCGAAACGCTGAATTGTATTTCCTAAATGCCTAATTTCTTTGACAAATAATGGAGCGATCAATTTGCCGTTGTTTGCAACAGCATTATAAAATGTCAAAGTCTGTAACGGTGTGATCTTCATCTCATAACCATAAGCCATCTGCACCAGAGACAATCCACTCCAGGATTTACTTTTTGAAGTCTTTACCAAGGGAACGCCTTCTCCCGGAATCTGCAAACCCAATGTCTTTCCAAATCCGAAGGAATGTAATTTCGACGTAAACTGATCCGGATTGTCTTTATACGCTTGGTAAACAAATTTAGTAACCCCAACATTCGAAGACTCTTCAAAGGCTCTTTTAGCAGAGACTATGGATTTTTTAGGAGCATGCGAATCGCGGATTGTATGCTTGTAGATCGGCCAGTTACCATTTCCGATATTAATGGTCGTACTTGAATCGATTTTTTTATCATCAATCAATGCTAAATAAGAGGCAAGTTTAAAAGTTGACCCTGGATCAGCACTTTGCGCAATCGCAAGATTGAACTTTTCACGATAAACACCGTCCTTATCCCGCATAAAATTTGCCACTGCACGAACCTCACCAGTTTTCACTTCCATCATCACGACACAACCCTCATCAGCGTTACTTACAATCATCTGTTTTTCTAATGCGCGCTGGGCCATATCTTGCATATTCACGTCAATCGTTGAAATAATATCAGAACCATCGACTGGCGCAACTTCAATATCTCTATTTACTGGAATCCAAACTCCGCCCGCGATACGCTGCATCAGTCTTTTACCGCTCTTACCATCAATGTACTCTCCATAAGCTCCTTCCAATCCAACATGGATATTTTCTTTTACATTTTTGTAGCCGATGGTTCGGGCAGCGAGATTCACAAAAGGCAAAATTCGCTTATTCTGCCTATCTGTAATCAGACTGCTCGGATAACGATCTTTACCTACACGAGCAGCTTTAAACAGTGGGAATTGCTTAATCTTCTTTAAATCTTGATGCGACACATTACGCTTGATCAATACATAGCGTTGTTTTTTATTTCGTGCCTGTTTTAATAATGTCAAATATTGCCGAGATGATTTATCCTTAAAAAAATCAGCCAATCTAATTGCTAATGAATCAACTTTAAGGTTGAAATATTCATTTTCCTCCTCAGGAATAGCCATAGCATCAAAACGAAGTTCATACTCAGGAACAGAAGTTGCCAATAAGCTCCCATCGTTGGAATAAATATTCCCCCGGGCAGCTTCAACTTCGCGTTCTTGAATAGAAAGACTATCCGCTAAAGCTTTCCAATGTTGCCCATCCACATATTGCAACTTCAGCATTTTCCCAAATACCATAAATGCAAGTAGTACAATAAGTCCAAAGGCAAAATAGACGCGAACAAGGATCGTGTTTCTGATACTCATAACTCTCTCTATTTATCTTCTTTTTTCTCTACAACCTCAATCTTGATCGGCGGCTCCACCCGTTCTTTCAAACCCAGGGAATCTACACGCTTCGCAATTTCTGTCTGTGTGGACATTTTCATGAGCTCAGCCGACAGCGACTTATGGTCCCATCCCAATTCTTTGACTTCTTTGCTTACTTTATCGATACTCCGAATCGTTCGCTCAGCGAAGTGACGATTAGAGATATACAACAACATCAAAAAGGCGATAAAAGCTCCAAAAGGTAAATACTCCAAAATTTTGTTTAAAGAGAGGTCTCCAACGGTAAAAAGCGTTTTAATAAACGCTTCTGTTTCTTCCGCCTTTTCTTCGACAGTTTCTTGTAGTTCTTCCTGAACTTCTTCACTCAATTCTTTCTGTCTTATTGTATTCCTGCTCATCTTTTCGCTCCATTCTTTTAAGACAAATCCAACCTTTCAGCAATACGCAGTTTCGCACTGCGCGATCTATTATTTAAAGCCAATTCATGCGATGAAGCCGTAATTGCTTTACGACTCAACACATGAAATGGCTTGATTTCATTTCCAAAAAAATCTTTCTCAACATCTCCTTTAAACTTCCCTTTGGCCATAAAATTTTTCACCAAACGATCCTCTAAGGAATGATAAGACATCACTACTAATCTCCCTTCAACTTTCAACGCATCAACAGTCTGTAACAGAAATTCTTGCAAAGCCTCGAGCTCACGGTTAACTTCTATACGCAGGGCTTGAAAAACCTGAGCATGATATTTATGCTCCTTCCCTTTTGGAACCATACGCTGAATAACGTCTTTCAACTCCGCAACTGTATGTATGGGTTGTACTAAACGAGCCGTCACAATTGTTTTCGCTAAAGACTTTGCATTCATGATTTCACCATACATTCCAAAAATCCGGTGAAGATCCTCTTCTGCATAAGTGGCCAAGACAGCCTTTGCATCCAAATCCCCCACCTGATCCATACGCATATCCAAATCAGCATCAAAGCGAATTGAGAAACCGCGATCCGCAGCATCAAATTGATGCGATGAAACACCCAAATCAGCTAAAATACCATCAACTGTACGAACACCGTGCAAACGAAGGCTATTCTTTAAAAACCTGAAATTTTGATGAATCAATGTAAAACGAGGATCATCAATCACATTTCCCAAAGCATCTGGATCCTGATCAAAAGCAAACAGCCTTCCCTCTGGCCCCAGCCTCTTCAGTATTTCACGAGAGTGACCACCTCCACCAAAAGTTACATCCACATAAACACCATTCGGCTTGATCGCCAAAGCATCCATGCATTCTTGCAACATTACCGGAACATGATACACATTCTCCATATTACTATATTCCAAAATTAATATCCCCCATTACCTCTGCCGCTAAAGACGATATATCTTCCACACCTCCGTCGCCTATCAAATCATCATACCCCTCTTTAGACCAAACTTCTATCTTATTAAACTGACAAGCCAAAACCAACTCTGTTGTTATTCCTGCAAATTCAAGCAAGCTTTTTGGCAACAAAACACGACCAGCTGCATCCAATGTCAACTCTGTCGCTCCGCGAGTAAACGCGCGTACAAAAGCCCGAACCTTCGGATCAAATTGATTTAACTTGGCCAACTTAGCTGTCATCAAATCCCACTCTTCACGCGGATAAAAAACTAAATGTTTCTCAAAACCGCGATTCACAACAAGCCCATCACGCTCAACATGAGGCATCTGCCTCTTGAGCGCAGCTGGCAACACCATTCTTCCCTTGGCGTCAAGCTTGCATTCGAATTCTCCGATCAACTGAGTCATATCGTCAATTATCCTATTCTAATTTAAATGTAAAAGTATACACTTTCTCCCACTTTCCCCCACTTTACAACATAAAAAAGTTTTCCACATCGAAAAATCGCT
>JAQZAZ010000289.1 GCA_029239355.1 Sphingobacterium sp. | reverse complement strand
TGTCCAGCATTCCTCATCGCTTTCTTTATAAACATAAGGCATGTATTTTTCAAAATTTCTATCTGCTGATTTATAAGCCCACACAGATATTGTTAAATTATGAAGATCCAAAGAATCATTGTCTTTCATCTCCAGATAAGTTTTCCCGTCAAATACTGCCGCATTGCCAAAGATACCATCTGCATAACTAATATTTCCATAGGTACATTCTGCATTATTGTTTGCTCCTGACGAATCTGTTAAATTCCCATCAAATTTTAAATGTGCTACTAAGCCACTCTCTGCAGATACTTCTGCGACCATAAAGCCATTAAATAACGAAAGGGTCATAAGAATTACTAATAAATAACTAATAATCACTTTTTTTCTCATTACAAATCCTCTTAAATTATAAACGAATCATCCGATAATTAATATTTCTGCTTGAGTTTTTACATAAAGCTTCTTGTTAATGTTTTTTATCCTGATGCAGAACTTGCTTTCGTCTGCTTGTAGTACCAAATTTCACCTCCCTTATAAATTTAAAGGAATAACCTAAAGATTTCCTATGCTTTAATTATAAGGAAATGTGTGATATTGTCGATTCGTTAGTTTGCATGAGTGCGAGAAAAAGGCATCTCATTAATTCTAATGAGATGCCTTTTTTCGCTACTATTCAAAAAGAGAAACTGAAGTGATATCCATACTTTTTATACTGCTTATTCCGTAACTAGGGCATAGGCGGAAATTTTCCGGATCCTCCAAGTGATCAGCATGGATAGTAGGTAGGAGAACACAATGGTAGCAGCGCCGAAAGCAATTATCCAATATGGATCTACAATAAATCCAGCTCTCATAACACCTGCGCTTTTCATGGAAACCGACATCATCGGATTTGTATAAAATGCACCTAAAAGTGTTCCGATTACCACACCTATAATAATTGGAATCGAAAAGCTGATTGAAAGCTGGTTCATCAATTGATAAGTGGTAAAACCAATTGCTTTCTGGATGCCAAGCTCCCGTTTTTTGCGAATCACTGAGGAGCTGATGACAAAATATAAAACCAATGTGACTACAAGCAATGTAATGACAAGCATGGCAAGCCCCATTGCGGCTACTATCTTCTGATAAGATGCCATCCCCTCTGCCATTCCCTTATCGAAATTTACAGCTGCCAGCAACATACTCTTATCAAATTTACTCTCTAATTTTGCAACGAATTTTTCGGCATCTGTTCCTTTATCTAAATAAATATATAAAGACTGGTGCTTAAAATTCGGGTTAAGCCGTCCATAATCTTTTGTAAGAATGGAGGTGTTCAGTCCGCCCATCTGAGAACCGTTTGATAATCCCACCACTTTAAACTGTTCTTCATTTTCACCAAAACGTATAGTGACAGTATCACCTATGGTTTTTTCCAGTCTTTCCGCTAATATTCCGGCGAGAGTGATTTCATTATTATTTTCAGGATACCGTCCTTCATACACCAACTTAGTCTCTTTTTTATCATAATCGTCCATTACATAAGCAACAACTTCCCTACCCTCGACTTTTATTTTCACTTCATCTAAATACTGTACTTTCCAAACATGATCCATGCTTTCGATGGTTTTCACTGCTGACCTTTGATCCTTCTCTGTATTAAGCACAGCAATTGCGTTACAAATTTCCATACCCGGAACCTCCGCAAAAGCTTTTGTATCAATCGTTGTATTGTAATACATAATCACGCCGAATACGCCGCAAAATGTAACTGCGATAAGGATAACAATGATCATCACATTTTGCTTCATACTTTGCAAAACAGATTTAAATGCCAATGCAAGCGGTAGATTGCTGTTTGTCTTTTCAAGCTGCAGATGATTTCTTTTATACTTGCGGGCAGTGGTTTCTCCACGCAACGCATGAATGGGATTTAACTTGCTTATACGATGAGCTGCTATAAATGCTATAAATATAACAGTCAACAGTAATATTATAAATGCTGCCCCACTGACACCACTATCAAAATCTTGTTCCCATTTCAACCCCGATTGTTGTTCAAACACAGCGGAGACTGCAGGTAGTGTCGGGTAAGAAAGGGCAATTCCCATAAGACTTCCAATGCCTGCAATCAATGAAAACTGCAATATAACAGAGAGGATAATTTGCCTACTTGTATAACCGATTGACTTTAATGAGCCTATTTTCATGATGTCTTCTTCTATGCTGTTAACAATTCTAAACCGAACAACCAGTAAACAGACAATCACGATAATCAAGGCAAACATAACCATCATCGCCGAGACCATGGTTGCCATCATACAACGGGCTAATTGGATCAGTTCAAGGTCAATGACCACAAGCATGGTAGACGGATCAGCTGCCATTAACGAGGCGGAATTTAAATTCAGTATTTCACGGATACCGCTTTCAACTGCAGATACGTTTTTCACATCATCTAAATTTGCAAATACCACATGGGTGAGGTATTCAGGTTTATTTAAAATGCCTTTCACCTTATGATAGGTATCTTCTGGCAGATAAAAACTGATATAGCCGGTGTCGGTCGAGCTGAAGTAGATGTCCTCGGTATAACCCTTCACCGTAAAAGTTATGGCTTTTACTTCTTTTGTTTCTTCATCTGTATATTTAAGTTCAATTTTATCATTCAGTTGATAGCCGCTGACAGCTTTAAAAATGTCCGGAACATAAACAGACATGTCTTCGGCAGGCAAATGTTCGCCAACGAATTTCCATTTGCTTATTTCTCTTTTTTCATCCATATTGCTGAACATGATTGGAAAGGTTTTTTCTTCACCTTTAGATAAAATATTAGCACTAAGCACGAGCCCATCAAGGGTTTGCGTTTCCTTTACATGCTCATTTTCATCAATATAAGTTTTTACTTCATTGGTATATATCTTATCCGGTAACGCAAAATAGACATTTGATGATTTGAGTTCATCTTTCAGATTGTTAAAAAAGCTACCGTAGTTGATAACAACCAAAAGACCTGAGTTTAAAAGAAGCCCCGCTATGACAAACATTATCACCAAAGTCGTGGTGGCTGATTTTGTTTTTCGTATATTCGCAATTGCATGCATCCATAGTTTGTTCACATTACCACCCCATTTCAGACAGGAAAGACTGGAGTTTTTCGTGTCGTAATTTATCGCCACTCACATATTTACCTAAATTGCATTCGCCACCGATAACACCGTCTTTTATGTAAATAATCCGGTTGCCACGTCTGGCAGAACGAAGATCATGTGTAACCATAATAATGTTTTGACCGTCACAATTTATATCGGTCAAGACATCTAGCACCGCTTTTCCCGATGCAGAATTCAATGCTCCGGTAGGTTCATCAGCAAAAACAACCCTCGGCTTGTTAATCAAGGCGCGAACGATGGCGGCACGTTGATTTTCTCCACCCGAAAGCTGAGTCGGAAATTTTCTCCATATCATTTCGGTTAAACCAACCTTATGCAATAATTCTTTCGCATTTGCAACAATAGACTTTTTATCACCACTGACTAAATAACCGCTTGCTAAAATATTATCCAAAATGCTCATGTTATCAAGCAAGAACATCTGCTGAAAGACAAAGCCGCAGTTTTGCCTGCGAAATACCGCCAACTTGTCGTTATTCAGTTCCGCAATCTCAGCGTCAAAAAAGCGAATAGCTCCGCTTGTCGGTCTGTCCATTCCGGATAAAGCATAAAGCAAGGTGGATTTGCCTGCGCCGGATGAGCCCATAATAACAGTAAAATCCCCTTTATAAAATTCAATATCCAAATTTTTTAATACCTGCTGCTCCTGGGTTCCGGATTTAAAGCTTTTGTTAAGTTTATTAGTCTTCAATATAATATTTGCCATTCTTTCTCTCCTTTTTCTCTGTCATACTTTTTATAAAATTTTTGAAAAATACTTTCATAAAAACTCCCTTCTTGCAAAACACGTTTCAATTAAGATTTCTTTCACAGTATATTGCATTTTTCATTTCTTAATAAGTGAAGAAAGTCATTTTCCGGTATGACAAATGTAACGAAACGAGTTAACAGACGCCATATGTCAGTATACAACCATTTTGCTCTTTGTCATGGCAATAACAACCATGGGGCAGCCAAAGAAAAGTAGAATTCT
>JAQZAZ010000073.1 GCA_029239355.1 Sphingobacterium sp. | reverse complement strand
ATTACGGTTGGCAGCGCCCATGTCGTACATGCTGACTGTCGCGATGGCTTTCATGCGCGGGTCGATCTTGGCCGCGCTGATGACAAAGCTCCCGCTGCCGCAAATTCCGATCGCACCAATCCGATCCCTGTCAACAAACGGCCGGGTGCCCAAGAAATTGAACCATATTGGCCTACGCGGACAGATTAAATGGCGAGTTTCTTCTGATCTCGTAGCATAGCGGCGAAATGCCACCCAAGGCACTATGCCTTCTGCGGGTATTGTAATAGCTGATCCAGGCCTCGATACTGGCCGCAGCCTGTCCTAGCGTAGCAAAGGACCGTTTTTTAACATGCTCCACTTTTAAAAGCCGGAAGAAGGATTCCATCGGGGCGTTATCATAGGGATTGCCTTTCCGGCTCATGCTGCCAAGGATGTTATGTTCTTTCAACAAGTCTTTATGCTTATTCGATGTGTATTGACTGCCCCGGTCGGAGTGATGGATGAGACCTTCAGTAGGTTTTTCTTTTACAATGGCCATCCTAAGCGCTTTACAAGCAAGGTCTGCTGTAGGGCGACTGCCCAGAGCCCAGCCAACTATTTTGCGTCTGGCTAAATCTAAGACACAAGCTAAATAACACCACTGGCCGCCTACCCGGATATAGGTGATGTCAGCCAGCCACACTCTGTTTATTTCTTGCACCTCAAAGTTTTGATTTAACAGGTTGTCAAAGGCTTGTTCATTCGGGTCTGCTTTGGTGGTTTGAGGTTTGTATTTGCTTTTGATCTGGGCTTTGATGCCATGAGCATGCATGATTCGCTGTACTTTGCTGCGTCCGATGGTAATCCCTTTGTCGTTTAGTTCTTCATAGACCTTTTGAACTCCGTAATTGTGATCATGCTCTCGTTCAATCTGACGAATATGAGCCACTACTACATCATCCCGGGCACAGGCTTTCGGGCAACCGGCTTTCACCCAGGCGTAATATCTGCTTCTGGATACCTTTAAAATGCGCCATAAATCGCTAACAGCATAGTGGGAGCGGTAATGGTAGATAAACTGATATCTTATTTGCTGTTTTTGGCGAAGTATACCGCTGCTTGCTTTAAAATAGCGACTTCATTCTCTAGTTCCTTAATGCGTCGTTGAGCTTTACGGATTTCATCCTCATCGGGCTTGAGATTCCCTGATCCGGGAAAAGCATGTTCTGGATCACTTTTATATTGTTGAATCCATTTATAGACCGTATTTTCGTGAATTCCTAGTTCCGCTGCCAAACTGGGGCAGGTGCGAGCTCCACTTAGATAGAGTTTCGCGATATCTTTTTTGAACTCTGCATCGAATCGCTGACCTTTCATGTCGGACACCTCCTGGCTTTATTGTACCAACCATTCTTGGTGTCCGCAAAATCCATTACGGTTCACAGATAATAAGACGGCTTACCATGAGCAGCCACGAAAACCGTGTGGCCGCACATCGTAAGCCTGTTTTGTTTGTAGTAAGTTGTCTGGCAGGAGAGCGCACCGGCCACGGTGGCTAAACCCCTGCCGCCGCGCCCCGTGCGAACGGGCCTGCCGGTAGCAAGGGAGCCGCGAACTGCGCGGCGATATTGTATCGAAAGTTAAAAGAGGCAGGATATACTCCTGCGAATCAAGAAAATACTCGTAATTTACAGAATAGTTGACTTATGAGTTTTGAAGTAGAATAAGCGGCGGAAAAGTTAGGAGTGTGTGTAAATGCAAATTACGAAGCTCAAGGTGTCTAATTTTCGGTCCTTTGGAGAAGAAGAAACCATTATTCCTTTGAAAGATATGTCTATCCTTATTGGCAACAATAGCACAGGTAAGACCACAGCCATGCAGGCACTAATAAAAATTTTTGGTGTGTATGCAAAAGACCGCGAACTCGTGCGTGCCGATTTTCATGTTCCGCATGGAGTCGATCCGGAAGATCTTACTGAGGCTGAACTTTATCTTGAAGCGGTAATAGAATTTGCTGAATTGCAAAATACAGATGGCTTAGGAACGGGATGTATTCCTCAGTTATTTCATCAAATGGTTGTTAACGGACAAGGACAAGCTCCATACGTTAGGATCAGGCTTTCAGCAACCTGGCAGCGAGGAAACACACCTGACGGTGATATTGATCCTAAACTTGAATTTATTACGGTTGCTGAAGGTGAGACTATCACTGCTGATGATAGAATACCGGTCAAACCTCATCAGCGCTCACTAATCCAAGCTTTTTATGTTCCTGCAATGCGTGATCCTCGAACTCAGTTAAAACATGACTCTGGTACAATCTTATATCGTTTTTTTAAGGCAGTAAAATGGACTTCTGATCTTACCGAGACACTAAAAGTAAAAAGTGAAGAAGTTAATGGACTCTTTACCAGTCAGCCTGGGGTTCAAACTGTCGAAAATTTGATAAAAGCTCAATGGAAAGAATTTCACGATGATATCAAATACTCGGATGCAGGGCTTGGTTTCTCGGCAACGGAGTTAGAAAAAGTATTAAAGCGGGTTGAAGTTTACTTTCGGCCTACTCCTGAGGAAAAAAACTATACGATTGATCAATTGGGTGATGGTCTCCGCTCCTTGTTTTATATTGCGCTGGTTTCAGCTTTGCTGAAATTAGAAGCTGATTATACAAGTATGACCGCCGAATCAGGGATTGAAATTGACTGTACCTCAATACCTGTATTAACGATCATGGCTCTTGAAGAACCGGAAAACCATTTGGCCCCTCATCTTCTAGGCCGGGTGATTGGCTTGTTAAAAAATGTTTCCAGCCAGTCTAATGCACAAGTGATCATCTCGTCACATACGCCTGCAGTGTTACAGCGAGTGGAGCCTGAAAACATTCTCTATTTCCGAATGTTGAATCCGCAAATGCGAACTTGTGTTAAAACCATTACGCTGCCTCCGTCTACTTCTGAAGCATTCAAATATATTAAAGAGGCAGTCAAAGCGTATCCGGAGTTGTATTTCGCGAAGCTTGTAATTTTAGGCGAAGGAGATAGTGAAGAATTAATTCTGGCAAAGACTCTTGAAGTTATGAATACTCCTATCGACCGAAGTTTTATTTCAATAGTACCGTTAGGGGGACGGCATGTTAACCATTTCTGGCGTCTTTTAAGTCAGCTTAACATTCCGCATCTCACAATTCTTGACCTGGATAGGGAAAGAGATGGAGGTGGCTGGGGCCGGATTAAGTATGCGATAAAGCAACTCAATGAAGTTGGTATTCCCATAACAGAGTTGACTAATATTGAGTTTGAAGATGGGAGTACAATTGCTTTTACGAATGAACACTTAGAAGGAATGCATTTATGGCCATTGGACCCAGAACGTTTAGAATTAATAGATAAGTTTGTAAAATGGCTACGTAAATATGGGGTATTTTTCTCAACGCCCTTGGATATTGATTTTATGATGCTTTCATCATTTCCGGCAATCTATCAGAATGCCACAGAAGGAACCGGTCCAAGAATTCCTAGTAGGACAGAACCGGCATTTTTAGAGAAATTAAACACGGCGATAAAGGCAACTTTGAAGAATGAAAAATGTACCGGTTATACATACAGTGAGGCAGATAAGGAACTGTTTATTTGGTATAACTACTTGTTCCTTGGCCGGGGGAAACCAGTAACCCATTTACTAGCTTTAAAAGAAATAGAGGATCAAGCGTTGGTGAACAATTTACCGGAACCTATTACGGCATTAATGAATGCAGTTGTGACTTGTCTTGGGAGGCGTTAAAACATGTTAATGCCAATTCGCCCTGAAAACTGGGTCCCATCCGATGGTATTATTCTTGAGCCGAATGCGGAGGCTGCTGTTCGTAGTGAGTTTAATGCGGTAGTGGTTGCTGGTCCGGGTGCCGGGAAGACGGAACTTCTTGCCCAACGAGCTTGTTTTTTACTTCAGACGAATACCTGCAAACCACCAAAACGAATTCTGGCAATCAGTTTTAAAAAAGATGCGGCCACTAATTTGGCGGAGCGGGTTGAAAAGCGTTGCGGTAAGGTTTTGGCGCAGCGTTTCGATTCCTATACCTTTGACGCTTTTGCAAAGTCACTACTCGATAAGTTTTTAAATGCACTGCCGGCAGACTATAAGCCTTCAAGAAATTACGAGATTATTTTTCCGACCAGAGATCAGATGCAAGAAGCAATTCAAGAACTTGTTTTGCCACCTGCTTGGTCTGGTCATAATATCTATGAAATACAAGCTCAGAGGGTATTAAATAATATTTGCGTTAGAAAGCTGCCGTTGAATAATAACACTACTTTAGAGCAGTGGGCTATAAGGGAAATATGGCAAAAGTGGCTGCGTAGTCCTGATTCATCACGGTTGACTTTCCCAATGATCAGCCGTTTAGCTGAGTATCTGCTAACGCAAAATCCTTTGCTTGTTAAGGCATTGCAGATGACGTATAGCCATGTATTTTTGGACGAATTTCAGGATACTACATACATTCAATATGGCTTATTAAAAACTGCCTTCCATAATTCACAGGCGATTTTCACGGCTGTTGGTGATACTAAACAAAGAATTATGGGGTGGGCGGGAGCCTTACCTAATGTATTCTCAACGTACTGTAATGACTTTCAAGCCCAAAGATTAGACTTAATAAAAAATCATCGATCAGCACCTGTGCTAGTGAATATTCAAGCAGCCCTTTTTCAACATCTTGACCCTGAAGCAGTTCCAGCCGTAGCGGCGGAGGGGTGGGAAGCAAATGATGGGATATGTGAAATTTATTTGTTTGATAGTCATATACAGGAAGCAGAGGTGCTAGCCAGGCAGATTTATAAATGGGTATCTGTTGATCATATAGCCCCAAGAAAAATAGTGATTTTAGCAAAGCAACAGGTCGATGTTTATGCAAGAGAAGTAATTAATCAATTAAGTCTTGTCGGTCAAAAATCCCGGGTAGAGTCTGATATGCAGGACTTGCTAGCAGAACCTTTGATCCAGATCATTTTGCAGTTTTTAAGACTGGCGACCACGGAACGCCTGCCCGCAGACTGGCAGGCGACTGTTGATCTATTGCTAGAACTTCGTGGTTGCCAACATGAGGAAAAGACAGGAGAAAGTATAGGGATTGAGAGACAGTTGGCTGCTTTTCTTCAGACACTTAGGGATGAACTCGGCAATATTACAATGGAAACCTGCTCTTCCGCAGTGATACGGTATATATTAAGTCTGATTGTCAGTTTCATGGGTGAGAGTGCTATTAAGAGCCAATTTCCACAATATAAAAGGGATCGTTGGTACGAAAACTTACTTAATAAGGCTTCTGTAATTCTCTCTGATGGTTACCGTGTTTCATGTGAATGGTCGCAGACACTAGACAATTTCGTTGGGAAAAATACTATTCCAATCATGACAATCCATAAAAGCAAAGGTCTTGAATACGATATAGTCGTATTTATTGGCCTGGAAGATGGCGCTTTCTGGAGTTTTCGTAATCAACCTCATGAAGATACGTGTGCATTTTTTGTTGCTTTATCTAGGGCGAAAAAGAAAGTCTATTTCACGTTTTGTGATCGCAGGCAGACGCAACGAGGGAACAATCGTCAAGCACGTCAAGCCATTGGATCATTATATGATCTTTTGACAGGTGCTGGTGTAGCGGTCATTGATAATAGGCAATGTGATTAGAATTTATGAGATGTAGTCCGCTTTATTTGGAATATGTATATACCTTAGAGCAACTAGAAGCGGGAAAAATAAAAATGCGGCTTCATCGAACAATGAAGCCGCATTAATGTCTATTTCCCTTTGGAAGAAAATGCTATAATAACTGTACAGGCTGTCGGGGAACGGTTGGCCACGCCCTTTTTAGAAAGGGGGTGGTGCCTATGACTACATATGAGGCTTTGACATTTGCAATCGCATTTGCCACGCTCATAGTCTTAGTCATAAAAAAATAACCGCCCCTGCTCAAGTGCGGCGGTTATTTTAATCCCGTAGACCTGGGCTAACCGTTTTCCGGTTAGGCAGTCTGGAGGGCTGGCGTGCTACCAACACGTCAGTCCTTTTCTTATATTATACCCATTGGGATAAAAATATGCAACCGGTAAGGGAAGATCATTACCTTGCAATAAAAGGGAACTGTATAACATCTAGCTCTGCTGAATAAAAACATATTCGCTGTATTGTGGCAGCCATATCAGACGGCTTACCATGAGCAGCCACAAAAACCATGTGGCCGCACATCGTAAGCCCATTTTGTTTGCAGTAAGCTGTCTGGCAGAAGGAGCGCACCGGCCACGACGGCCAAATCCGCGCCGCCGCGCCCCGTGCGGAACGAGCCTGCCGGCAGCAAGGGGGCCGCGGACTGCGCGGCAGACTGAGCCACCCCGCCGCCGGTATTCTCATGGTATCACACCGGTCAAGGCTGCGCCTGCTCCGCTTTCGCTGCGCCCCGTGCGGGTGACACGGTGTGCCGCGCCAGAATTTTACCGTCATCAGAAGTTTTACTCCCGCGCTCTTTAGGAGAATGACGGCGGCGGGGAGCCGCTGACGATGAGCGGGAGGTGTGTGGGGTATGTGGGACTACCTGGTAAGACGGTGGCGTGTGGAGGCCGCGCTGTGGGTTTGCTACTGGAACGCGCTAGATCGGGATGATAGGCCGAGCATCCGCTACTGCGCCGATCACAGCTTGCTGCTGTCAGTTTTCTGGCTGGTGATGCTGATCGGCGGACTTATGGCTTTTGGGACGGTTGTCCAGTTCTTGCAGGGAGGCTGCCGGTGATGCGGCGGCTTTTTTCATAAGAAGTTCAAATTATTTCATCTTTCATCACAAAACACAGCAGAATATTCTCGCAATATTTATTTATTGCTAAATATATACAGGATTTGTACTGTTAAGTGCAAAATCTAATAAGTAAAATGTTAGTGAAAAAATCGAAAAAATTTCTTCGGCACAATTCAGTAGTGACGATTTCTATTGGAGGCAAGATGAACATGTTTAATTTGATCAAGCAACAAAGTAATCCATTCTCTACTGGCGGGGGCGGTGCAAATTTTGAGACACGTGTTCAAGCTGTCTTCGTTATTCAAATGCTTATTGGTGGTAGAAGTTATCTTTGTTTACCATCATGGCCTATAGTAAAATTAAAACTTCAAGGACGTTACGCTGGTTTCAATACTGATGATTTTATTGTTTTTGTCAAATGCCCTCAAACAAATAGAGAAGCTAAATTATTAGCTCAAATTAAACATTCAATTAGTTTTACGGTAGGTAATGATCTTTTCAGAGAAGTAATTCAAGCTGCATGGAATGACTTTAATAATCCAAGCGTTTTTACTGAAAGTGATGCGTTTGCTTTAATAACAGGGCCGTTAAGCGCAAGTGATAGTGAGATTCGGAATATATTGGACTGGGCTCGTCAATCTGAAGATGAAAAAGAATTTTTAGAAAAAATAAATATCCCTAACTTTAATAGTGATGCTAAGAGAAATAAGGTGAAAGTTTTTCGGACCCATTTAGATGCAGCGAATGGTGAAAAGGATATTTCCGATAAACAATTGTGGCTGTTTATGAAAAAATTTCATATTATCGGTTATGATTTGGATACGGAAACAAGCAGTTCTGTTTCGTTAATTCAATCATTAATTGAACAAAAATCAGAGGAGAATGCTATTCATCTTTGGAGTAGGATTGTGAATGTTGTACAGTCATTTAATCAAAATGCGGGAACATTAAACTTAAGTAATATACCAGATGATATTAGAGAAGCTTTTAGCAAAAAGGAAAATAACTTGTTGAGTTCTAGCAAATATTATGATAAAGCGTTGGAAAGCCAATCAGTAAGTGAAGAGAAAGTCTTCAAGGTTACACCTAAACCAATCCGGAACGGATTCGAGGAGTATCTTATCTCAAGAGAAAAGGTACGGTTAAGAGCATCTTTACCAAAGTTTCCCAAGCTCAGAGGGTATTGTATGATTGATTTTGCATCACCAAAGTTAAGAGATTGTCTATTTCAATTTGATCAAAAAGAAATCATGGAAATATTGTTCAAGGGTTTGCATACTAACTATCAATTGGGTTTGCGCGGATTCTTACCAATATATTCACCCAAGGTTGAAAAGCAATTGGTTCAATTTGGGAAGTGTACAATATTTGTTACAGAAGCAGAAGTTGATCAGTTGTGTCAAATTATTGATGAATTCTCCGGCGATTTACTGAATGGAATTGAAGCTATAGAAAAGGCGATGGGATCAGTACAGTTTATGCCTTCTCTTCAATATTCTAAAGATGGTTATAAATTAGTTAGAATCGACCGTAATTTATGGAGAAGGTTATTAGACTTTGCAAATAGTAATAGCAATGGAGATGGAGATCCAAGATGGCAAATGTTCGACTGGTGTGACGGACTTTTAAAAATTTTCACTAAGGAAAGCAATCAATATATGGATCAGGGGTTCCATGCAATTATATATCCTGAAGAAGCGGAGTGTTTCTATACTAATCACCGTACCGCCAATGATTCTATTTGGTTAGTTTGGCGGCCGATGAGTTCAGATTGTAACTTTGATGTGTTTGAAGATTTTTCATATAGAAAAAAATGGAATGCGGCTATTACATATTGTTGGTTAATGGAAGAGTTTCTACCTTATGTTATTAAATATTATAAATTAGGTAAGGGAACATATGACATTTATGTAAATAGCGATTGGAGTGTAGATTTCGATAGTATAAAAACTCTTGATGATCTTAAAGCAAGTGTTTCAACGTTACAAAGATTTTATAATTCGACTACAGATATAGATTTCTTTACAGCAACTGATCAACAGTTGCTGTATGCTGCAGTTTCTAATTCGCTAAATATAGCATCATTCAAAGATGTTAGTTATATATGTGGGAATATGGGTATTCCTTTTGGTTCAGACATAGATCAAATTATGGATCACCTTCGCTCAGCTAAGAAGGCAAAGAAGGATTCGGTAGTAGGTAGCTTTGCAATTGACTGTGCTTTACGGGTCATTCTTTATGCTTGCGATAACGTTCAAGAAAAAATGGACGAGTATACAGTTAGGAAAATAGCTGATTGTCTTAAGCCATACTATCAGCGCTATAGACAATGTAAGTTGCTAGAAAAGTATTCAAATCGATAGTATCGGAGCGTAATAAGATCTTTTAGGGTAAGTAAACTTATTTGCAATTTATAGGTTAATCAAATCTAGCATTAGGGAGAGCGGACATGGGCGATGTAAAACAATTACCGGGCGCTAGAGAATCTAGTGCAGGCGATGACTTTCACCTATTATGGGCCGGGAGAAAAGCACTCAGCCTTTTAATGCCTAACTCAGATTTAGTAGCTCTCAGTATAGAAGGGCCCCATCGAGAAGAAGCAAGTTTTTTAGATCCCGAAGGGGATCAATTGCTGGCAATTGATCTTGCGGAATACTATGGTGGAGACCGGTTTGATTCAGCTGAATTAATAGTTTTATCTCAACTCAAATATAGCACTAGAACTCCGGAAAAAGATTGGACAGCTGCGCGTTTAAGTGAGGGCAAAGCGAGTGGTGAGAAAAAAACTAAGACGAATAATGGAATAGGTTCAATCGTCCACCGGCTTGCCCAGACTTTTCAACGTTATTATAACAATTACGGTCAAGTAGCCGTTCTACAGAAATTGGTACTGAAGTTGGTAAGTAACCGGCCTGCAAGTGAACTGTTAACCTCGGCACTGGCAGAAGCGAAGGGCTGCCTCGTTAAGCAAAATCTAGGCTTGACAAATATTCTGCTGAAAAGTCTTTCTGCTAATCACTCTACAGAAATTCAGCGTTTATATGTTAGCTCAAGGCTTGGTTCAAAGGAGTTTCTCGACTTTTTAAGAGTGTTGGATGTCACTGAATGCGGCGAAAACTCACGTTTTGGGCAGAGTATTAATTTGCTAAAAGAGCTAGGCGAATTTGGACCTGGGGATGTTGCCGCCCAATATACACAATTAAAGAGTTTAGTTTGGGACTATATGATGCCGGAAGCTGCTGATAAACCGCCCCTAACAAAATATGATATACTTCCCATCTTTAAGTGTAGTTACAGAGATCTTTTTCCCGCTGAACCATATCTGGATTTACCTAATAAAGTACTTGGGAGAAGTGAAACTACGCAACTTGCAGAGAACCTTCAAACAAGTAGCAAAAAATTAATTTGCCTTCATTCTGGAGGCGGAAAAGGAAAAACCACACTTGTTCAATCATTGAAAAATATCTTACCGGCTCATTCGGTTGTAATTGTTTTTGATTGTTACGGGCACGGAAATTATCTCAACCCGGCTGATACACGTCATTCTCATTATAGGGCAATTCCGCAAATCGTGAATGAGCTTGCTACAAAGGTGGGAGGACCGCTTCTTCTGCGCCTAAGTTTGACCCCTGAAGATTATATGCGGGAATTAATTACTCGGATCGAAACTGCCGTTTCTTTAATAAGAAAGTCGAATCCAGAAGCTTTGGTCGTAATTGCTATCGATGCGGCAGACAACAGTGTCAGTGCTGCTAGAGAAAAGAAAGAGAAGAGTTTTGTTCATGATATTGTAAGGCAGCCATTTCCCAATGGCTCGCGGCTAGTGGTTACATGTCGTACTGAAAATCTGAAGATGCTCGACTTGCCAGATCATCACCCACTAGAACTTAAGGGTTTCAATAAATCAGAGAGTGCGAAACATTTGAGAATGTATTTCCCAGACGCAACCGACACTCAAGCAGATGATTTTGATCGACTAACTCAAGGAATTCCGAGAGTTCAAGGGTATGCGCTTGAATTAAGACATCAAGGACTTGATGCTGTTTTATATCCGTTGCGTCCAGATGGAAAATCCTTGGGAGGACTAATTGAAAGTTGGTTAGATGAAGCGAAGAAGAGGCATGGCGTACCTCAAGATATTGACAAAATTTGTGAAGCATTGGTTGCGTTACCTAGACCGGTGCCCATCACGTATGTTGCTGCGCTTGCTCAAGTTCTACCGGAGACCATTAAGAGTCTATGTGTTGATACCCGCCTTGGACTAATCGAAAATCATGATACAATTTCTTTTAGCGACCAGGATTTTGAGGACCATTTACGATTGCGGATTGCCGATAAGGGCGGACTGATAGAAACTATTAGTGATTTGCTCTATAAGAACCGTAACATCGATGGTTACGCTGCATATCATGTGGATACGTTTTTAGCTCGTACAGAACGCTTTAAGGATTTAAGTAATTTAGTGCTTCAAGAGAATATCGCCAATAGTATCATTAGCAATCCAATAGAACGACAAGAGCTTATTCTTAAACGTATTAGGTCTGCTGTCGAACTTGGAAAGAACGAAAAAGATCGTTCTGTAATTATTAAACTTCTTTGGTACTCTGCAGAAACGGTCAAAACGGATAAAGCTGTAAGAGGATTAATAATTGATAATGCTGATTTGGCGGAGGAATTTGGTGATCCTCAAGTTGTTCAAAGGCTTCATTTGGATATTGAAAAAAAACAGGACTGGCCTGTTGCTAGCCTGTTCCACGGTGCAGCTGTGCTATCACGATTTACATCAACCAAGGCTAAAGCTGATGAGAAATTAAAAGAAGCTTTTGGCTGGTTAAGATGGAGGAAAACACAAAAAGAAGACAAACGGGGATTGCATCGATATTCTGTTAAATCGGAAGACGTCGCAGCCGGATTAGAGGCGATGTTTAGACTCCAGGGAGTAGTTAAGGTTAAAGACTGGCTGAATAGATTGAATCGTCATCGCTCTAAATATGATTGTGTATATTATTTAGCCTCAAAAATTTTGCGAGTAGACGGAGCAGATGTGCTTGAGCAGAGTATTGCTACAATACCTATGCGTGCGGATGCTTCTCTTGCTATTTTGAAGGCATATCGGGAAAGTAATCATAGTGTTCCTACAATAATAGTCGAGAGAGCAGCCAAAATATGGTATCGGTTTGGACGGTGTGGAGGCAAACCTGCTAAAGAAATCTTAGCGGAAGGAATTATACTTTGTGAAGAGATAGCTAAAATGCAATCGTTAAGAAATATTCTCCCGGATATTGTAGCTTTGTTTTCACCACCTGCACTTAATTATATGCCATACCTATCAGACGAGGATATTAACCGTGTCGTTGGAATTCTTTGTTCACGGACCTTACAGTCAAGACTGACTAATCAGCAGCTCACACTGAATAATTTTCTTCCTGATGAATTACTGGATATTAAAGAAGATCTTCCTTATAAAGAACAAGAAGATCTTAAAACAAGACGGCGTGAATTTGACCAAGTTTTTGGTTTTCTGTTACCGGCATACGAATTAAGAGCTGATGTTGTTTTGGGTAGTGTTTCACCGGAACTTTTCGAGAACCGTCTGGACGAATGCCTTGGAAAAATTGAACGGGATTATGAAGTAAGATGGCGAAGTAATGCGGTGCCTGTTTATCGGCTAATGGCACAAGCCTTAGCTGAAGCAGCAATTATGGTTCCTGGAATTCCAATTACATGGTCAGACAAGTTGATGCGAGCAGTCTCTCATAATCAGGTTGGAGGAATTAATTTTCTTCGATTGCTGTTGGCTAAGAGAATGGTAGCTTTACCCCAAATGCACGGAAAGGTATTACAATTGCTGGATCAAGTTCGACAAGATTTAGAAAAAGCACCGGGAACAGCCAGAGAACTAATTGATTTATTACTTCAGTGTACTCGAATTGCTTCAGCAGTCGATTCAAGTGCTGCCCGGTATTACTTTAACCTTGCGGTAGAAGCTGCAGCGGAAATTGACGAAGAAGTATTTACTCAAATAAATTGTATGTCATCTTTTGCTAATAAGATATCAAGTGAATCGCAGTATTCTAATGCGGAATTGGCATACCAATTTGCACGTTTTGTTGAAGACTGCCATCGACGCATGGATGGTTGGGACCATTTCCCTTGGGATGAAGCACTGCAAGGATTATTCAGCCTTGATTCAGCCTCTGCTTTCGCTATATTAAGCAGATGGGATGAGCGGGGTGTAAGAAATATTGAAAACGAAGTAGCTACACTATTTCTCATTGCTATTCAACGCAGATATATTTCGCCAGAGATGGCTCGTGCATTAAGTATTTTATCGGTTGCTTCTGGTAACGAATATGAGCAACTTATTTTGGAAATTCTCAATGCCGCACAGACACTAGGTGGACAAGCTCAGGTAATAGAATGTTTGTCTTTAATTGCCGAAGATATACGTCTTTTTACTCCGATTGTTGAGCGCAAGTCGAAAGCATCGGCTGTGATGACTTGGGCAAATAATCATAATGTTGGACATAGTCAGGGTGCCATTTGCCTAAATGATCTTTTAAATTTTCTGGAAGGCACATATAAAAAGTCAGTCTTAGATGATACTGCATGGAAAATGGCTGAGAATTTAGAGGTTCCTAATTGGGAACAAATTTTGGGCAACCAACCTTTTCTTGCTTCTGATGAAATTGAATTGGCCATTGATGAGGTCCGAAAGATCGAAAAATACGGACATAATCTTCAAAAAGAATTGCTCCACCGGTTACAACAGCGTTGTACTGTAAGGGATTATACAAAACAACTGGATGCACTATTACAGGTTAAATCAGAAAAACTCTCAGTCAGCTCATTGTTAGAGGCTCTCGAAAGTTGTATGCAAGAATGGTCTTTTCACCCTAGCGTACGAGACTGGCAGAAAGAAAAATGTACCGATTTTTTGGTTCGGCGCCTTTCTGAAATGATCTATTACGGCTCTAGGTCGAGAATGGTAAAGCGCTTTCAAACAGTGTTCGGAATACCGGATATAGATTTATATAAGTGCACTGTCGATGTTCTACCTCAGTTTGTTGGAAATTCTGCAGAAGTTACATATGAATTGATTCATGAACTAACAGTTGCTCTTACGCCTACTGAAGCTGAGAATATGCTACAATGGCTACTTGAACGGTTTTCCAGCAAAATTCCGGCTGATTGTGCAGATGGCCTATGGCGTGAAGAACTGCGCCCTCCAAAAGAAAGTTTAGCAATTGTTTCTAAGTTTATTTGGAGGCTATTAGGTCACCCTGATAAACGTTTACGCTGGCGGGCAGCTCATGCAGTCCGCCGAATGGTGCGACAGGGATTTTATGAAATCGTGGATTCATTAGTGTTACTATGCAATGATAAACATTGTGCTACAATGATAGATCATAAGCATGATTTCTTCTGGCTATCAGCGCGGTTGTGGACTTTTATTCTACTAGACCGTTTGGCTGCAGAAGCTCCCAATGCGATAAAGCGCCACTCTGAAAAAATAATAAATGAAGCGCTCGCTCCGGAAGTGCCTCATGCACTGATACGTCACTTTGCTCAATCTGCTGCAATGGCGCTAGCTAAGCATGATTCAAGCATATATTCTAGCAGTGATATAACAGCGCTATCTGCTATTAACAAATCTCCTTTTCCGCCACGCAAAGTTCGACCCAGGCTTCGTTCTGATAATGGCGGTAAAAACACTAAGAAGCTTCGCTTTAACTTCGACTCGGCAGACACACTTCCATATTGGTATAATCCTCTAGCAGGGGTCTTTGCAGAATCCAGAAATACTATAGCCCAGATGGCTGAGATATGGATTTGTGATAGGTGGGGTATACCTGCCGATCTGAACCATACAAATGATTGGATACGGCAAAAGTACCATTTTATTTTGTACTCTAATGATCAGGGTAATGATCCAACGGTTGAGACGATACAGAATTATGCTGAATGGCATGCAATGTTTTGCACAGCGGACGAGTTGTTGAAAACTCATCCAGTTAAATATGATGAGTGGGAGAATGATCCTTATAATAATTGGCTTAAAAGGTGGACATTAAATTGGCCTGGTTATTGGCTGGCTGACCTACGTGATTCTTTACCACTTGAAGATATCCATTGGTATTTAAGTGATCCAATAGATAATAATTGGACGCAAAAAATCTCACTGGACGCTTTTGATCCACTTATAGGGCTGAATAACGCTTCGATTCCCGAATATCTCGTATTACATGGGTATTATCGACGTGCGATTCGGGGTGCTTCAGAATCAATGTATATTTCGAGTGCGCTTGTAACTCCCGACAATGCACTTGCACTTTTGCGGGCACTGCAAACGAGTGAAAATCCCAATCAGGATCATATTCCATTGGAAGACGATGAAGAAGACGAATTCCCGGATGGATTTGAACTTAAAGGTTGGCTCAGAATACTTAAGTCAGAGTGGAGTAGTGTTATAGATGAAACAGATCCATTACGTAACCATTTATCAAGTTCATTAGTCGTACCTGGATTAGATTTTGTATCATGGGCAAATCTTGAATGTTCTTCCGATCTTAAACGGTATTGGCAGTATGAAAACGTAGATAAACCTGTAACTATATTGGAATGTTGGGATGAGCAACCGAAAACCGATCGTGAGGATAGAGGGTTTTATTCTGAGGGCCATAGATTGTGGGTACATGTGAATACCCTATTGGATTATTTAAAGGAAAGGCAACGGTGCCTTATTATTAAATGTATGATTGATCGTTGGTCTGACAAGGAGGGAACAGGGAAGTATGTCCCAGGAAAAGCAAAATTCTACCTCATCCATAAAGATGGATCTCTCGAAACGCTCCGAGAACGTTATTGCATTAGGGAAAAAAATCGTTGAGGAGTTATCTTTAGAGCCCGGGACCGACACTCTTGGAAGATGGATGGCACACTACATTGCCGAATTAATTGAAGCCGCCGAGAATGAGTCCGATCCGAATTTACGTAATCAGGCACGGGATAAATGTTGTGAGGCAATTATAAAACTATGGGATCATCGCTCCTCTCTTCCCAGAGGGAGTCGACCTCTTTCTAATCTTGATGGAGTATTAGAAGCTATTAAAAGCATAAGAGCAAAAAAGAATTCATGGTCTGCTCTGTCTTCTCACGATGTAAAGCGGATAGGTGGGAACTGGATGGGGTTTGCCAAGACAGTAGAGGATGCTGGTGTGCGAATGTGTAGGATTGCCATCCTGACGGCAGTTGCGGAGGCGTCTTTTGGTAAAGAACAACGTTGGCTTCACGAACATAAAGAGATGTTATCTAAAGAGGAAACTAAAATTATTGAGACTCTAGATAGTTGGTTGTCACTAGAAAAATTTTGGCGGGATAGAGAAAACCAAGTGTCTATTATGGATATGGAACCTGATGAGCGTAATCAACGGATTGAGGAAGAAATTAAAAACTTAATTGAGAAGATTAATACGTCATTTAGTTCTATTCAAACGAAAAACACTAAATAGGTTCTATTGGTTTGATAGTGAAGAGGATAGGTTTGATATGATGCTCTTTCACTATTAAACCGAGACTGTATGGAACCTAGATTTTTGCTTGAGCTAGGAATGAATGTATTGTTGAGGGTGATTATAATGTCTATGGAGAAAAATGCTGATTTCATAGAATATTTAAAAGAGATTGGCTTTAAATGGGAAAATCAATTGGACTATCACCTTATTAATGATAAAGTATCAGTTGAAGAATATCGGTTATTCAAAAAAGGTAATTTTATATCAGGCTTACCTAGAAATGCCTGTAAAATATATTTAGATCTAAACGCTTGGATTTTTTTTAGAGACGCATTCTTGGGAAGAAAATTAAAAGACACAAAATGGATTGATATATATCAAAAAGCAATTTATTTAAATGAATTTCATAACGTCTATTTTGTGATAAGTCCGAATGTATATTTTGAATTAGATAAGCAAAAAACAAGTGAAAATTATGCTACTTTACTAAATATTATTGGAAAGTTAAGTAATGAATTAACTATTGAGAATCCATTACAGCTTGTTTTTGATGAGACTTTGTTTTGTTTAATGGATATGCTGAAAGTAAAAGGTCCTAATTTTGATCTTAATAATTATCAATGGGATAAAGCTTCGGCTATTTATGGAATTCCATTGATACGAACAAATAATAATAAAGCAGCAATGATTGCAATAAATAAAACATTAATTGATGCAATCTATCAAATTCCATTTAGAGATTTTTATAGGTTATTTGGGATGGATAAAAAGAGTGAATTTATATATGGTTTTGAAAGGGTATCAAATGAATTGAATCAAGACCTGGATCATAAAATAGGAGTTCGAGGTCAGAATTTTGAAGAATTATATAACGAGGAATTTCAAGGTGCAATTGAAGCAAGTACCGAGTTTATTGAAGATGCACTGACACAATTCTTAAAGTGGCATTATAATACTAATTCAATTGAAGTAACGGCAATAAAAGAAAAAGGCTTAATCAACATGTTTCCTAACTTATTTCGTTTTGGAAAAATACAAAAGTACTTTCCTTCTCTTCAAATTCATTCAGGATTACATGCTTCTATACGATACGATAAAACCAAAAAATTTACTGCAAATGATTTATTCGATTTTCATCATGCTTCCAGTGCAATACCATATTGTGATTACTTTATAACAGACAATCCATTAGCTCAAAGATTAATAAATAAGCCCTTAGCGATTAGTGAAAAATTTGGAACCAAAGTTTTACCTGCAAATCCAGATTTAATTTCGCAGATTTTTGAAGATATAATACAAACACGAACATAAATGTTTAAAGAAAGGTGATTAAAAAAATTGAATGGAACTAGATATTGAAAGAAAAGTTTGTTTTATCTGCGGCGAGGGTAAGGCTGATTCAGTAGATCATGTTCCGCCCAAAAACCTATTTTTACCTAAATACAGGAGCATGGGAGAGAATCTTATTACGGTTCCAGCGCATCGAGAATGCAATAACGGTACTTCAAAAGATGATGAATATTTTCGCTTCTGCCTTTTAACTCAGGCAATGTGGACAAGTGAGCTTGCTAAAGAGTTATGGGATGAAAAATATAAGGTTAGAATCCATGATCCCAATAAAGCGGGATATAAAAAGGCTTACTAGATTCAATTGTTCCGAGCGATTTTGTTTTACCGTCAGGGGAATGCCTGCAGCAAATATACATGGATGCTGCTAGAATAAAGCGTGTAGTAGAGCGGATAGCTAGGGGAATCTATTACAAGAAAACTGGTTCTATTATGCCATTATCTTGGAGACTTGATATAGATTGGCTAGATGTAGGAGATAAAGTAAAAAAGGTGTTTAGTCAATCTAAGAAAGTCGTTTCATTTGCAAATGGAACATTCAAATATTACTGGTATGAAGATTCTTTAACTTTCCACTTATTATTTTTTGACGTAACATATTTTAGAGTTAAAGGCAGGAGTTCCAAAATGAAATCATTTCATGGGTAATAATATTCCCAATTAAGGAGAGAATCTATGAGTGATATTACTAAAGAAGAAGTTGATTATTATATAGAAACTCAAATGAATTGTAAGGTTATAAGTTCAAAACCTGAGACTTCAATAAGTGATTTAGGGTATAATGTGACAATTTGGAACGTCAGGACTGATAAGGAAGGTGCCTGGTGGGTTGCTACTGGTGGTAATTTTCCAATGCATTATTATCCACAGGACAAACCATATTATATGACTACGGACGAAGTATTTTCTTTTCACTTGGGTTTAATGATGCGCTTGATGTACAGAGAAGAAACAAAGCCAGAACATGTAGTGGATTTTATTTCAAGAAAAGCAGAGATTGCAAAGGATATAAGAAGAAAACTTGAATTAGCAGCTGAAAAACTGAATGATGCAGTTGAGATTGAAGAAATTCAAGCAATCGGAGTTATATGTCGAGAAACTTTATTACAGCTAATAGAGAATATTTCTGAATCGGATATTTTAATAAAAGATGTTGAAGATTTTAAGAAAGCTGACTACAAGAATAGAATTGAAGGAATCATAAATTTAATTTTACCTGGGGCAAGAAATAAGGAGTTTCGAAAAAATATTAAAAACCTAGCTTTTGGAGCATGGGACCTATCAAATAATATTACTCATTCTTCAACAAGAACAACTGCCGAAGCTTGGGTATGCCATACACTTTGCACTGCATTAATAACATCAATAGAACATCTATTATTAAACTACTTTGATATTTTATCAGGAGAGCAATGTAAGAAATGTGGTAGTCGAAATTTGCTTATTGCTGAAAATGACGAAAACGATGATTTGCTCATAGTATGTGAACGATGTCATCATGGGTATTTAAAACAATATGAGATGTGATAGGAAAACAAGGTCAGTCCCAGTGCTCTGATGGGAATTTGTTTGAATAAAAGAAAACCACCACAATGTGGTGGTAATGATGTGCAGATTACTGCGAAAGTCCATGCGAAGCGTACAAAAATTTGCTATTGGGAAGGTACGATATAATAATCTTAGTTACATTTGCTTTATTAAAAACGGCGTATGTAGTCTAGGCTGTTATAGTACTTTCTGACAACAATCTTACAACAACTAGGCTAAAAAGCTCTGTGACGCTCCGTGATGAAAATCCAACGATGACAAATATCCATGGCGTTTTGAAACGTAATATGGAGTCAAACCTTGACTACGAATCAAAAGGTCGCAGGTTCGAATCCTGCCGGGGTCGCCATGGATATTTCAAAGGTTTTACGAGGTTTTCGTAAAGCCTTTTTTCGTTTTCAGCCTCCTTTTGGCCCGGCATAGCCGGTGACTGGAAGATATGCCAGCATACACGTGACAAGGCATAACAGCAAAAAACGTTTCATTTCCTGCCACCTCGCAGTTCACCAGGGCCCCACCGGTTGCAGCCGAAATTCACGTCTTAAAAATTAGCCACAAAATCTAATGAAACTCCGTGAGCATCATAGCCAGGATTATTCGCTCTTAAACCATTGGAAACATGCATTAACATATATCCGACATTCACGGAAGAGTTTTCGCTGATTTTATAAATGAATTGCGGACCGATCCGCCACATAAAATCATAATATTCTCCTCCGGCCGGAAATCTTTTGTTATATACGATAAAGCCGCCGCTAATATCTAATGCTACTGATAGCTTGCCAGAGTGGTTTTCTTCAAAGCGAAGCATGTAAACAGGCCCGGCGCCGACTGCGGAACTGTTTCTATTCTGATTCTCCCAATCTATGTCCCCATGCGGCCGCGTGATTGTAATACCTCGATATATAGACCTATTTTTGGTTTCAGAAAATTTCTTAAGTATATGTAGTGATACCGTATCAATATTGCGGTCATCTCCGATTGGAGTTAAGTAGTCCCACTGCAGTTCAGGCTGGGCGGCGGCCGCATAGCAATATGACTTTCCCGGCAGGCAAATCAGCAAAAAATTGATGACAATTAGCAAGCAAATTAATCTACGCACAATACGACGCTCCTTTTTTTAAGGCAATCTATCACCGATTCTGCGATAGGCTGTCTATTTCTGCAGAAATCATAGAAATCACAGTAAAAATAACTTATATCTTAAAGTGCATCTCTTTGGGGAGGGGGGAGCGCGGAGCAGTTCTTTTAACGGCTTGCGGATTATGAACTATAAGGGGGCAGCGGCCGTCAATGATTCGATTTTCTATAGTTTTTTCCATATCATCAGCTCCTGCATTGGAATGGGCTTCCTATCATAGCAGCATCGGTTTTTCCGTAGTTAGCC
>JAQZAZ010000072.1 GCA_029239355.1 Sphingobacterium sp. | reverse complement strand
TTGAAAAGGAAAGATGATTCAACAAAGACCGAAAACGGAGGGCCTTTACGACCCTAATTTTGAGCATGACGCCTGTGGAGTAGGCTTTGTCGCCCATATCAAAGGGAATAAATCACACGCACAAGTAAAGGACGCTTTGACCATGTTGGAGAACATGGAGCATCGTGGTGCCTGCGGCTGTGACCCCGAAAGCGGAGACGGAGCCGGTATCATGATTCAGCTACCACATGAATTTTTATGGGAAGAATGTATCAATTTAGGGATACAGTTGGAGGAACCTGGTTATTATGGAACAGGAATGGTTTTTCTTCCTAAAGAGGAAGCCATGAACAAAATATGCCGAGATTTGATTGAGGAAGCGGCAGCCGAAAGGGGTATGAAATTCCTTGGCTACCGTCCAGTACCAGTCAATCGTGAAGGTATTGGACCAACAGCGCTCAGTGCCGAACCTGAAATTGTCCAATTTTTTGTTAGCAGACCGGACGGAGTTTCAAATACGGAAGAATTTGAACGCAAGCTTTTTGTTCTACGTCGCCTGATCATTCAAAAAGTTAAACAACAACAAGAATACCCTCTCCCACTTTACTTTGCATCGCTTTCTTGCAAAACAATCATTTACAAAGGTCAATTAACAACTTACCAAGTCGGCACATATTATCTGGATCTTCGCGATCCTCGTGTTGTATCTGCGTTTGGATTAGTTCACTCGCGTTTTTCAACCAATACTTTTCCGTCGTGGTCACTTGCACAACCTTTCCGCATGTTGGCGCACAACGGTGAAATCAACACCCTAACGGGTAACCTCAATTGGTTTTATGCCGGAATGCGTGCACTTTCGTCGCCTTATTTCACCGAAGAGGAAATGGAAATTCTGCTTCCTGTCGTTGATCGCGGCCAATCGGATTCAGCTTGTCTCGACAATGTCGCCGAACTGCTGTTACACAGCGGCCGTAGTCTGACCCACGTCATGTTGATGTTGGTACCAGAAGCTTGGGATGGCAACACTCAGATGGATCCACTGAAACGTGCATTCTATGAATATCATGCAACCTTAATGGAACCTTGGGATGGTCCCGCAGCACTTTGTTTTACCGATGGTAAACATATCGGTGCCACACTGGATCGTAATGGTCTGCGGCCTTTGCGCTATGCGGTGACTTCGGATGATCGTGTTGTTGTCGCTTCTGAAGCCGGAGCGCTTCCAATCGAGGAATCCACTATTATTAAAAAAGGCCGCCAACAAGCAGGCAAGATATTTCTCGTTGACATGGAGCAAGGCCGTATCTTGACGGACAACGAGGTAAAAGATCAATTGATCAACCAACAGCCTTATAGTGATTGGCTGGACAACTATAAAATCAAGTTAGAAGAACTGGAAGAACCACGTGTCACGTATACCTATCTTTCCAAAGAATCTGTTTTCAAATACCAAAAGACATTCGGCTTTTCGCGGGAAGATCTCGAAACAATCCTGACACCAATGGCATTGACAGGATATGAACCAACTGGTTCGATGGGTTCGGATGTTCCATTAGCAATTCTTTCCGATCAGCCACAACATATCTCAAGTTACTTCAAACAGTTCTTTGCACAAGTAACCAACCCACCAATCGATCCAATTCGTGAGCGTTTGGTCATGAGTTTAGCGACCTTTATCGGTAATGCCGGTAATATCCTGATCGAGGACAAAAAATTCTGTCACTGCGTAACCTTGCCACATCCGATCTTAACATCCAAAGAACTTGAGAAGTTACGTTCTATTGATACCGGATTGTTTCAGGCAAAAACCATTCAGTCCTATTTCCGTTCGGACGGAAAGCCCGGCTCACTCGAAGCAGGTTTAGAACGTTTATGCAGATATGCGGATGATGCGGTACGTGATGGTTTCCAGGTACTGATACTTTCGGATCGTGCCATAGATTCCAAACATGCGGCTATCCCCTCACTGCTCGCCGTATCAGCGGTACACCACCACCTGATCAAAACAGGAAACCGTGGTGCAGTAGGCCTTGTTGTCGAAGCTGGTGATGCTTGGGAGGTACACCACTTTGCCTGTCTACTGGCCTTTGGTGCTACAGCGATAAATCCTTACATGGCGCTGGCAAGTATCCGTACCATGAAGGAACAAAACACCTTGGATACCGAACTTACTTGGCCTGAACTTTCCAAAAATTACGTTAAAGCGGTAAACAATGGTTTGCTGAAAATTTTCTCCAAAATGGGGATTTCAACTTTGCAATCCTATCACGGCGCACAGATTTTTGAGGTACTTGGTATCGACAAGTCTGTTGTTGATAAATTCTTCTGTGGCGCTGTATCCCGTATCGGTGGTATGACCCTGGATGATCTGGCCAAAGAGGCCTTATCTAAACACTGGCGTGGATTTGAAAAAAGCCGTACACCACAGAACCTATTGCCTGAAGGTGGTATCTATCAATGGAAACGCCGTGGCGAAGGTCACTTGTGGAATCCGGATACCATTCACTTATTGCAGCAGGCATGCCGGACCGGAGACTATGCCACGTATAAAAAATATGCGACCAAGATCAACGCACAGAAAGAACATATGTTTACCCTTCGTGGACTATTGGATTTTGCCAAACACCGCAACTCCATTCCATTGGAGCAAGTTGAACCTGCAAGTGAGATTTTAAAACGCTTTGCTACCGGGGCGATGTCCTTTGGTTCGATCTCCCACGAAGCGCATAGTACACTTGCCATTGCGATGAACCGCATTGGTGCAAAATCAAACACCGGTGAAGGGGGTGAAGACGAATTGCGTTACCAACCGCTTCCAAATGGAGACTCCATGCGTTCAGCGATCAAGCAAGTCGCTTCTGCACGTTTTGGTGTGACATCCAATTACCTGACGCAGGCCGATGAGTTACAGATCAAAATGGCTCAGGGAGCCAAACCGGGGGAAGGTGGTCAATTACCGGGTCCTAAGGTAGATGCCTGGATCGCAAAAACCAGACACTCCACACCTGGTGTCGGTCTGATTTCACCGCCACCGCATCACGATATTTACTCCATTGAAGATTTGGCGCAGTTGATCTTCGATTTAAAGAATGCCAACCGCCAAGCAAGGATCAACGTAAAATTGGTATCTAAAGCCGGCGTGGGAACAATCGCCGCAGGTGTAGCCAAAGCACATGCTGACGTTATCCTTATCGCAGGTTTTGACGGAGGAACAGGTGCTTCACCGATCAGTTCGATCAAACATGCTGGATTACCTTGGGAGCTTGGGCTTGCCGAAGCACATCAGACTCTTGTAAAAAATAAGTTGCGTAGTCGTGTCGTTTTACAGGCCGATGGTCAGGTAAAAACAGGCAGGGACATTGTCATTGCTACATTATTAGGTGCCGAAGAATGGGGGGTATCCACAGCTGCATTGGTCGCTGGTGGCTGTATTATGATGCGCAAATGTCACTTAAATACATGTCCCGTCGGTGTCGCTACACAAGATCCTGAATTACGCAAACTTTTCTCTGGGAAACCGGAAGATATTGTCAATCTATTCACCTTCCTTGCCGAGGAAGTTCGCGAGACCATGGCATATCTCGGATTCCGCACTATCAACGAGATGGTTGGCCGAGCGCAGTTCCTCAAAAAACGGGAGAACATCGACCATTGGAAAGCGAAGAAAATCGACTTTACCGATATCCTTCATGTTGAACGTAATGAACCAGGACAATCACTATACAATACCGAAGAACAGGATCATGGTATGGGCATGATTTTGGACTGGGGACTATTGAAACAGTCCAAATTAGCTTTAGAAAGCAAGACTCCGGTGTTTGGGACTTTCAAAGTAAAAAATACAGACCGTACTATCGGGACCATGCTCTCCAACGAGATTTCTAAGCTTTATGGATCTGAGGGCTTGCCGGATAACACCATCAATTTCAAATTTGAGGGATCTGCAGGTCAGAGCTTTGGTGCCTTTTCAACAAAAGGACTATCTTTTGAATTGCAGGGCGAAGCCAATGATTATGTTGGTAAAGGCTTATCAGGTGCACAATTGGCTATTTATCCAGCAACAGAAAGTGCTATTGTACCTGAAGATAACATCATCATCGGTAATGTGGCATTATTTGGAGCTACATCAGGACACCTATTTGTTAATGGGCAAGCAGGAGAGCGTTTCGCTGTCCGTAACTCTGGAGCTACTGCTGTAGTCGAGGGAGTAGGCGACCACGGTTGTGAATATATGACCGGTGGCCGTGCGCTGATCCTTGGCGCTACAGGTCGCAATTTTGCGGCTGGAATGAGCGGTGGTATCGCCTGGATTTACGACATCAACGATGATTTCCGCGAAAACTGCAACCAGGAGATGGTGGATCTGGATCCATTGGAAAGTGAAGATGAAACGGCAATTATTGCCTTATTGAAACGTCACGTCTTACTGACCAATAGCCGTAGAGCAGATTTCATCTTACAAAACTGGGCTCGGGAGAAAAATAAATTTATTAAAGTATTCCCTAGAGAATACAAAAATGTCATTCGTCAAAAATTAGTTGAAGCATAAAATAGGAAGCACAAATCATGGGAAAAATTACAGGTTTTAAAGAATTTGAGCGCGTGCTTCCAACAAAAGAAGCTGTTGAAGGTCGCGTACAGCACTTCAAGGAATTTAATAAAGGATATTCTGAGAATGAGCTGAACAAACAGGCCGCACGCTGTATGGATTGCGGTATTCCATTTTGTCATTCAGGCTGCCCGCTGGGCAATGTCATTCCTGAATTCAATGATGCCGTATTCGACGGAAAATGGGAAGAGGCTTATCAGATCCTCACCTCAACCAATAACTTTCCGGAATTTACAGGAAGGATATGTCCTGCACCTTGCGAATCTGCTTGTGTACTAGGTATCCATAGCGCGCCGATCACAATCGAAGAAATCGAGAAGCATATCATTGAGATTGCATTCAAAAAGGGCTATGTTAAAGCCCATAAGAGTTATTTAAAAACAGGTAAGCGTATTGCCATCGTCGGTTCTGGCCCTGCCGGACTTGCAGCCGCAGCGCAATTGAATAAAGCTGGTCATGATGTCACTGTTTTTGAACGTGACGATCAGGTTGGCGGCCTGCTCCGTTATGGTATTCCAGATTTCAAACTGGAAAAGTCTGTTATCGACCGCCGTATCAATTTAATGAAAGAATCAGGAATTGAGTTCCGGGTTGATACCGAGGTAGGAAAAGACATTAGTTTTTACGAGCTAAAAGCCTATGATGCTGTTGTATTGGCTACTGGATCTACCGTGCCATGGCATATGCAATTACCAGGACACGAAGCCAAAGGGATACACTTCGCCATGGACTTTTTGAAACAGCAGAACAAAGAAGTAAACGGCATCAGTATTGATGAAGAGCGCATTTTGGCTACAGATAAACATGTGGTCGTTATTGGCGATGGTGATACAGGTTCAGACTGCATTGGTACTTCCAATCGCCACCGGGCTAAGAGTATTACACAAATTGCCCGTAAACCGACTCCAGCGAAAGAGCGTTTAAAAAACAATCCTTGGCCAATGGACAAAATGACATTCGGAACCTCCTCCTCGCAGGAAGAGGGTTGTGAACGTCTTTGGGCAACGGAAACCCAAGAATTTGTTCACGACGACAATGGCCATATCAAAGCGGTAAAAATTAAAGAAGTTCAATACGAAGTCGATGAATTTGGTCGCCGTACAAGACTGGGCGAATCCGAAATTCGGGAAATTCCTGCCGATCTTGTTTTATTGGCTATCGGTTACAAACATACCGAGCAAAGATTATTGGAGCAGCTCGGTGTTCGCGTGGATGAAAAAGGAAATATCCTGGCAAACGACCAAGATTACCAAACTTCAGTGGAAAATATCTTTTCAGCAGGCGACTGCCGTAAGGGGCAATCATTGGTCGTGTGGGCGATTTCCGAAGGTCGTGAGTGCGCACGAAAAGTAGACGAATACCTTATGGGATATTCCGAACTTGAAAGCAAGGATTTCTTAGCGGCCCAAAATGCCTAACTATTGTAGATCTAATGTCTCCTTTTGCTTAATGAGAAAGGAAGCAAATAAGCAACAGTCGATGCCTTAGATTTTTCAATCAAATACAAAAGCGCCTGCTGATATGAACTATCAACAGGCGTTTTTCCGATACAACTAAAATAAATAATTACTTTAATGGAGTCTTTAATTTAATGAAGTATATGCTATTCTTATCAACAGTATTTACCGCTGGTAATATCTTCGATTTATAAGTCGCCTCTCCCGTAACGCCAAAATCATCATCGTTACATACCGCGATTAAAGACGAATTAATAACAGCCAATCCTTCTGCTTTGTCGTGTGGATATAATTCCTTAATATCCGTCATTAAATCAGCAACCAAAGTTTTGGTCACAGGTTTAATATTATATTTAGCCAAAGTAGTGGCATCTTTTAGTTCTTCAACGCTCTTATCATCAAACAGTCTCCCCTTATCGCCATTATTAGGATCAGAAATATCTGTTGCTCCCGCAAGATCTATCTGATAGATTTTTTTGAACACATCGCCACGTGTTGCCTCTGTTGCATATTTATCATCACGTTCCAGCACAATAAAGGTAGAATTCGATACCGCAGCAATTTCACTTACCGCCTGCAAATCGGTCCGTTCCATCATATACACATACTGCTTGGTATTTCCTGTTGCAATATCCATGGTTACAATACGGATAACCAAAGAATTTTTCACCGCATCTTTTGAAGGATTATAGAGGGGAAATTGCATAATACCGACCAAGGTTTTGCCATCTGGCGTAATCGTCAGACCTTCCATTCCACGATTTGGGCGTCGCTTGGCAAATACCAATGGTAATTTCTTTCCTGTTGTCCAAGGGTTAATACGCTCAATCTCCTTTCCAGAAGCATCAAAGTGAACAATATGTGGTCCATACTCATCACTTACCCACCAAGAGCCGTCAGTACCTCTTGCCAATCCCTCCGAATCGATACCGTCTTCACTTTTTCCCAAATCTTTTCCATTCGTATCCAAAGCTTTCTCTCCCGAGCCACCTTTACCCTCAGGGTTCGGTAAGCCATTCAATTTTACGCCATTTTTATTCTTTAATTCAATTGCTGATTCAAAAACCAGCACATTATCCTTTAATCGAAATTTACCGATCTGAGGGATAAACATCGGGTTGGCAAAAACTTTACTATTTTTTTCTGTACCATCGATATTCGGTCCCCGATCCGTCAATAGATAAAATACTGTTTTATCATTGGGATCCTGAACCATAGAAGATCCATATCCACCATTATATACCTTGACTTCACCAACCGTACCCAATACTTTTGGATCTGCGGCTACAGCCTTATCCGGATAAACTAAATTGACTATTGGATCAATAATCTTTGATACATCGTCCTTACTGCAGGAAGCACACAAAAGAGCAATCCCCAATGCGCTGTATAATCTTCTCATAATTTGTTCTATTATTCTGCAAACATAAACCTCGCAGATTAGGCAATCATTAACAAATGTTTAAATAACTTACATCCACCGACCAACTCATAATGACAAATAAAAATAGATTGCCTTTATGGAATTTGCTTTTTCATTGCATCAAAGGAAAAATAGACAAAGGAGTTTGAACGCGCTATCTACCATTATCAAACAGCGCGCTCCAGCTCCGATGAAGACAAACCAAGAAACAAATTTATACGGATGAAAAAGACAATATTAGCACTCCTCACCCTATTGGTATTTTCCAATGTGGATACAAAGTCTCAAATAAAACCCAGCCGTGAGGTCCCCAGCTTAAAAATAAAAGATGAGCGACGTGTAGATGCAGCAAAACTCGTCGACCTAAAAGTAGCTGTCAGTATTTTTGGAAATATTGCAAAAACCTCCATGACCATGACTTTCGAAAACATGACAAATCGGGATCTTGAAGGGGAACTTACTTTCCCGATGCCTGAAGGTGTTTCCGTTAGTGGTTATGCACTGGATATCAATGGAAAACTACGTCAGGCGGTACCAGTAGACAAAAACAAAGGCACCGAAGTTTTTGAAAGTATAGAAACACGATGGGTAGACCCCGGATTGCTTGAAAAAGTAGAAGGAAACAATTTCCGAAGCCGAATCTATCCCCTACCTTCAAAGGGACGGCGTACGATCCAGATTAGTTACTCCGAAAACCTAACACCAGAATCCGATCAGGCATTATATTATTATCTGCCTTTGAACTATAACTCCATTATTGAAAACGTCGAGCTGAACATCAACGTTTATCAAGGCAATAAAAAGCCAAGCTTTACTGAGCAGCCCGATGGTTCCTTGGCATTTTCTGAACAAAACCATAACTATGCTGCCACATTACACAAGCAACAGTTCAAATCCTCAAAAAATCTCGCGATTAAACTCCCTTTAAACGAAAACGCTGTCTCAGGATTAAAACAATTCAATCAGGATAGCAGTTTCTACTTTCTAGCCAATGCAAAATTGGAAATACCTAAACAGGCACAAAAAAAATGGGGCAACAGCCTCGCCATTATCTGGGATCGTTCATTAAGTTCTAAAAATAGAGACCTGGAAAAAGAGTTCAGCCTCCTGGATCAGTTTTTCAGTGAAAATCAGAATATATCAGTGGATCTAGGCTATTTAGATATTCGTTTCAGCAAAGCGCGAACATTTCAGATCAATCATGGAAACTGGGAAGAGTTGAGAAATCAGCTGAAACAAACAGTTTATGATGGTGGAACCGACTATAGCCAAGTAAAGAGTGGAGTACTGCATGGCGCAAATTATCTCTTTTTCAGTGACGGACTTTCTACATTTGGCCAAGGTAAAATTGTGCTTGATCAGCCTACTTATTGCATCACCTCATCAACCAGTTCAGACTATGCTAATCTCAAACAAATTGCCCAGACTCACTATGGGAAAATGGTTAATTTAACAAATACAACGATCACTCAAGCCTATAACACCTTAAATTCGATCGACCTGCTCTTTTTGGGCGTAAAAGAACAATATGCTTTTACAGAAATCTATCCCGAGAAAGGCACACCTATTCAGTCCTATTTTTCTGTTTCAGGACTTGGAAAAGACAGTGAGGCAAAAGAAATCACACTTTTAGTCGGTGATGGAACACAGATAATTAAAGAGATCAAAGTTCCGTTAAAGTCCGACAATGGCGAGATCGATCTGCAACAGATCTGGGCACAAAAGAAAATAAATACACTGGACATTCAATACGACGACCATCGGGATGAAATCGAAGCAATCGGAAAGCAATTTGGCATTGTGACACGGAATACCAGTTTAATCGTTTTGGAAAATGTGGAAGATTATATACGTTATGCAATTACACCGCCAGTGGAGCTGCTTCCCGAATACAATCGACTCATAAAAGAAGAACGCATAGAAAAGGAAGAACGCGTAGCGGATTTATTGACACAGGCCCAGAATATCACCGAGCAACTTCAATCTTGGTGGAATACTGACTTTCAGCAAAAAACGAAATATGCACAACGGGATCGGTCAGGTCGGTCTACTGATACAGCTATTGCCCAAGACGCTCCCACTGTAAATATCGCTGTTCCCCCCATACCATCCCGTCCTTCCGCAAGCCCTGTGGCTACACCGCCGGCCGTGGAATCCAGATCATCAGCAGATGCTAGTGACAAGAGCGTGTATGCGGCCGTCAATTCAAGAGCCGTTAACGCAGGGGCCAGTGAAGTGGCACTAGAGGATATCTCATCCAACGAGGCACTTAAAGAATCTGTCACTGTAAATGCTGTTCAAGCACTAGAAGGACGCGTTGCTGGAGTACAGCCCACCAGTACCCTCGGCAGCACAACCGGCAAAATAAGTATTCCCGAAATTAAGGAAGACAATGCTTACCTAAAGGAGCTCAATCAATCCAAAGATCCTTACAAAAGCTATCTTCAGCTACGGGATCAGTATATGGGAACACCTACCTTCTATTTCGATATTGCCAACTTCTTTTTCAAAAAGGGAGATAGGCAAAAGGCTTTACTTATCCTAAGTGCGTTGGCAGACCTGCAAATTGAAAATGCAGATCTTTACAAGACCATTTCCTACAAGCTCCGGGAATGGGGAGATGTTCACAACGCATTATACATAACCGCTAAAGTACTGAAATGGCGCCCAATGGATCCGCAAAGTCATCGTGATTATGCACTGGCTTTACAGGATAAGGGTCAGTACAAAGAAGCGCTGGAACAACTTTATGGTATCTTGACCCAAAGTTATTCACCGGAAGCCGCCAATCGTGACGATGGCATTGAGGAAATCCTTGTGATGGAGATCAACAACCTCATCAAACTCCAGAAAAACGCAACGGCTAAAGTTCCCGTAGAAAAGAAACTTGTCGCTGATCTACCTGTTGACATCAGGGTAGTCATCAACTGGAATTCCCAAAATACCGATATTGACCTCTGGGTCACAGATCCAAATGGAGAAAAGTGTTTTTACAGCAATCCTTCAACCGCAATCGGAGGTCGGTTAAGCAATGACTTTACGGGAGGTTACGGTCCAGAACAATTCCTATTAAAAAAAGCATTGAAAGGAAAATATAAAATAGAAGCTGATTTCTATAATGATAGCTCATTAACTTTAGCAGGTCCTGCGGCTGTCCTAGCTGAAATCTTCACCTATTATAGTTCAGGAAGACAAGAACGTAAACTCACTACAATCTACCTTGATCGTGACAAAGAAAGAAATATATTAGTGGGTGAATTTGTATTTTAGTTCACCCGAAAGATAGGATTACTGAGAGATTCAAAAAAGAAAAAGTAAGCCCTCTGCGAATTGGATAGTTGAAATAGAACTGTAAGAGAACATAAGCAGATGGTGAAAGAAAAAAGGTGTCCGGCTTTGCTGGACACCTCAGTAATCTTTAGTGCAATTTGCGGATGATTAGCTCTTTTTGCCTTTTCTCCAGTTTCGTTTTCACATAAGGGTAGGTAAACACAGCACCAAGAACGATACAAGCGCCAAGATAAAATCCACCACTCATCGTTTCTTTCTGACCAAAGATCAACATTGCTAAAAGTATACCATAGACAGGCTCCAGATTGGTAGTCAATGCAACAGTAAAAGCAGATAATTCTTTCATTACTGCTACCCCCATTACATAGGCAACCGCTGTACAAACTACGCCTAATAATAAAAGATAAATCAGATCCTGCTGTCCCAATTTCATCTCCGCATTAAAATCTCCTGTGAACAACATAAGTATACTGATCCAAAAACATGCGCCCAGCATTTCATAAAATGTGATCAACGTTGGGCTGGATTTCTTGACCATTCTTGCATTGGCAATGGAAAATATACTTGCGCAGAAAGCGCAGCCCAGACCAGCCAATAAACCGACCAAATAATGTGTCTCGAACGAAAATATGGTATAAATCCCTACAATAATCACCAGACCAACAACAATATCCAATAGTGCTATACGTTTTTTATTGATTATAGGCTCCAGGATTGCCGTGAACAGTGTGACCGAGGACAATGTGACCAATGTTACTGAAACAGTAGATACCTTTATGGAGTAAAAAAATAAGACCCAGTGTAAACCAACAACGGCTCCCACCATAAAAAACTGAAGAAACTGCTTTTTAGAAACCAATATTATTTGTTTGGTCAACAGAAAATAAACCAGCAAGGAAACAGATGCAATGGCTACGCGATACCAAACCAGATGAATGGCCGAAACAGAGATGAGACTACCTAGAATCCCCGTAAATCCCCAAATAAGGATTGTTAAATGCAGAATTAAAATATTCCGATTTAAATGAATTTTAGACATATTCAATAGAATATAATTTATTTTGTAATAGCTATGAAAATCATCATAAGCAGCACTATTTTTCCCTTTCTTCGTGATGCTTAAGCCAGTGATGATATGAAAGAAATTATTTTGGGGCCTTTATCGTTAAGTAAATTGCAACTAAAAAGAAGGTTACATTTGGAATCAATACCGCAATTATTGGCGGCAATCCTCCTTTCAGCGAAAACATATTAGCAAATTGAATAAAAACAATATAGGTAAAACTTAAGCCGATTCCGATCCCCAGACTTAAACCGATCCCTCCTCTAACCTTCTTCGATGACAACGCGACTCCCATGAGCGTCAAAACAAAGGCGGAGAACGGATAAACATAGCGTTTATATTTCTCAAGCAGCAGATCATTGATCACTCCCGTTCCTCTTGTTTTCTCTTTATGGATCCGAATATTTAGTTCACGGGTATCCATTGCAGTAAACATATTGTCCCGTAGTTCAAAATCCGAGGGTTTCATATCCAATGTTGTATCTTTGACTGTCCCCTTATCCATTCGTTCATGCAGACCATTGATAATACGATTGGTGTACCCCTCAATTTTCCATTTCGTCGCAACCGAATCCCAGGTAATACGGTCTGCCATCATTTTTTCCTTCAATGTATCGCCCTTGAAAATTTCTAATACAAAACCATAGCCGGTTTTGGTACTATTATCAAAGTTATCAATATACACATAGCTATTTTTGTCCAACTGCATATGCGTCGATATGCGAGAATTATCTTTCAATGGCTTAACATAGATGTTTTCAAAATCCACCTTCATCTTATTGGTATGGGGGATAATGAATATATTGAATACCAAGGAAACTACAAAAATTAATGTTGCCGATATCATATAAGGGCGTAGTAGACGATTGAAACTGTATCCCGCACTCAATATCGGAACAATCTCAGTCTGATCTGCCATTTTCGAGGTAAAAAAGATAACTGCAATAAAATTAATCAGCGGACAAAGGAAATTAAGATAAAACGGGATAAATCCAGCATAATACTCAAAAATAATCTTATTCAAAGGTGCTTTATATTTCAGAAAGTCATCCAATCTTTCAGACACATCAAAGACCACCATAACGACCGTGAATATGGCCATGGTGAACACAAATGTTGTCAGATATTTTTTGATGATGTAACGATCGATTAACGAAAGCATATTTTTAGATTTGAGTATTAAGATATGAGATTTGAGACGCTACTTCTGCAAGCCCAAAGCGCATATACTTTATCTATATTCTATTTTTTTTAGTGACTCTATTACAAACGTTGATCCAAAATTTTCACCATTTTATTTTTCCAATCATAGAATGTACCGTCTATAATTTTCTGCCTTGCTTGATTGACTAACCAAAGATAAAAATGTAAATTATGTAATGAAGCAATTTGTGCCCCCAAAATTTCTTGTGATTTTATCAGATGTCGTAAATATGCTTTGGAATAGAATTGATCTGCATGTAAGTCACTTTCCACTTCGATAGGAGAAAAATCATCCTTCCACTTTTCGTTTTTGATGTTAATGATGCCGTTTTGTGTAAAAAGCATACCATTTCGCGCATTTCGCGTTGGCATAACACAGTCAAACATATCAACACCTAGCGCAATATTCTCCAAGATATTCACGGGAGTGCCTACCCCCATCAGATAACGTGGTTTTTCTTTCGGCAAAATATCACAAACAACTTCAGTCATCGCGTACATTTCCTCTGCCGGTTCACCTACAGATAGTCCGCCAATTGCATTTCCATCCCGATTAAAAGATGCTATTGTTTCTGCGGATTTTATTCTTAAGTCTTTATAAACTGAACCCTGTACAATAGGGAATAAAGTCTGATCATATCCATAGAGTGGATATGTGCTATCAAAACGATCTACACATCGCTTCAACCAACGGTGAGTCATATCCAACGAACGGCGTGCATATCCATAATCACATGGATAAGGTGTACACTCATCGAACGCCATGATGATATCAGCACCGATGATACGCTGCGTATCCATCACATTCTCTGGCGTAAAAAGATGTTTTGATCCATCGATGTGAGAACGAAAAGTAACGCCCTCCTCTTTAATCTTACGCACTTCCGTCAATGAGTATACTTGATAACCGCCAGAATCGGTCAAAATAGGGCGATCCCAACCGTTAAACTTATGCAATCCACCAGCTTTATTCAATACGTTCAATCCTGGACGCAAATAAAGATGATAAGTATTCCCTAAAATAATCTGTGCTTCAATATCATTTTTCAACTCATGCTGATGAATGGCTTTCACCGTGCCAGCGGTGCCTACAGGCATAAAGATAGGAGTTTGAATGGGACCGTGTGCAGTTTCGACAACACCCGCACGTGCTTTTGATAGCGTATCTTGTGCTTGTAGCGTAAATTTCATTAATATTTTCCTCTGAGACTAATTTCCTTTTTAGGAGATGGGCTTCTATTTTTGTTTTCCCATTAATATGGCAAAATTAATTTTCAAAACGGTAATAAGGTTCCGCTTTCGTCTATGCCATCTTTTCCTAAAATATGTTGCAAAAATACTATAAAAAGATTTGCAAACAGGATGTTTCAGGAATAAATTATCATTTTCCTTTATAAAAAGATTATGAATGCGCTTATCTTTGTTGGCTATGCTTGACCTACATGTATTTTTGGCCAATCTTCCATATATCGTATTTGGGATATTAGGTCTTCTCCTATTGGTGCAATTATATTACATCTTATTTGTTTACAGCAAATTGAGTAGGTATCAAATTGAAAGCTACCAAGAAGGGACCGATCTTCCGCCACTATCTGTCATTATCTGTGCGCACAATGAGCAGGATAATCTCCGCGAATTCTTACCCAGTATCCTTGAACAAGATTACCCCAATTTCGAAGTCATTGTCGTCAATGATTTTTCTACCGACGAAACACCTTGGATATTGCAAGAATTTGACGAACGATATGCCCATTTAAAAATTGTAGATATCAAAGAGCATATCCGATTGAAGCATGGCAAAAAATTCGCTGTAAGCATGGGAATCAAAGCTTCGAAATATCAGACCTTGGTATTTACCGATGCGGATTGCGCCCCTCAATCTGATCAATGGCTAAAAGGGGTTGGCTCAGCCTTCAAACCAGAGACCGAAATTGTATTGGGCTATTCGCCTTATTTTAAGAAGAAAAGCTTACTCAACCTCCTGATCCGTTTCGAAACGAGCCACACTGCTATGAGTTACCTATCCTATGCGCTCAAAGGGGATGCCTATATGGGTGTTGGCCGAAATATGGCCTACAAGAAGGAGCTCTTCTTTCGCAACAAAGGATTTGCGGCACATATGCACATCAAATCTGGCGATGATGATCTTTTTGTCAATCAAAATGCAACGCCAACAAACGTCAATATTGTCCTTGCTCCAGCTACTATAGTATACTCTGCACCCAAAACAACCTGGAAAAGTTATTATAAACAAAAAGCGAGACATTCAGGTGCCTCCACCATCTATAAAAAACATCACCAACGCATGTTGGGGACGCAACTGGTTTCTGCGGTATTATTTTACATGACCCTGATTGCTGTTGCTATTGCATTTCCTACTTTTTGGTACGTTCCTCTTGCCGCTTATTTACTAAGGCTATGCTCACAATGGGTAATATTTATAGCTATCTATAAGAAACTCGAAGTGAAAGAACTGATTTGGTGGCTTCCTCTGGTAGACTTCATTTACTATTTCTATATTTGCATCAATGGTTTGTTCAGCCGAAAAAAGAAAAAAATAAGCTGGAAATAATTCACCCTTAAAACAAGACATTTTGAATCCTACAGTCGATATCATCTACTCCTATTTTCCGAAATTAACAGATATACAAAAAGAACAGTTTGCCAAGCTTGCAGACCTCTATACTTTTTGGAATAGCCAGATCAATGTAATTTCACGTAAGGACATTGATAGCCTATATCTTCATCACGTACTACATTCATTGGGTATCGCCAAGTTCGTTCAGGAGCTAGCTCCAGGAACACAGATTTTAGATGTCGGTACGGGCGGTGGATTTCCGGGCATCCCTATGGCGATCCTCTTTCCAGAAGTCAAGTTTCACTTAGTGGACTCTATTGGAAAAAAAATCAAGGTCGTACGTGAAGTTGCAGCCGGGTTAGAACTTAAAAACGTAGAAGCTGATCATATTCGGGCCGAACAATTGGACGACAAATATGATTTTGTTATCTCCAGGGCAGTCACCAGACTTGGAGAGTTTGCCCCTTGGATCCGAAATAAATTCGCAAAAAAAGACAAAAATGGAATTCCTAATGGAATCCTTTATCTGAAAGGTGGTGACCTAAGTGAAGAAATTAAAGAGTCGAAATTAAAGGCTGAATTACATCCACTTTCAGGCTACTTTAAGGAAGATTTCTTCGAAACAAAATATTTGGTATACGTACCGATGTAATCAAAGTTTAGCATTACCCATAGGCAGTTGAAGTCGCCTATGGATAATGTCTACAGAATCTAAGTAATGTTTTAAGCACTTATGCACATAAGCGATCTTTTCATATCGATCATTTTCATGAAGCCACTTTAAAGAAGGCTCATAGTATATCCTAAATTTATTCAACGAATCTCCCGACAACTTACTGTATTCTTTAGTCAAGGCGTACCACCCCTCACGAATTAAATCCTGTTGATACGCTTTTTCAAACTCGCGCTGAAGTCTTCTCGCATGCCGGCCTTTTCGGCTAAATTTATTGTAAAGTTTGTTAAGATTAACCGCGATCCCTCCTTGATGTGGCAATGTGACCATATTCTTGGTATCGCCCCAAAAATAGATAGATTTATATTCTTCTTTTTTTCTACCCAGTAAGTATTTGGCCGACAGGTTTTTACGAATGATCTGAGCCGTATCCAATCGAAGTGTATCTTTTCCGTTCTTCTTTTTCAAGGTATCCTGCAAAACACCTTCTATAGGTTGGGCAAAAACCGGCCGGTCCAAGGCCAAATAGATGCATAAAGCGATTAAAAACAGGAAACCAATACGTGCCATATCTGTAATTGATTATCCTAAAATAATCAACAGGAAATAAGTCCGTAATAATTTTAACGATCTTTAACTTATAAGACTTATTGGCTAAGTTCTTTTTTGATCTCTTCCCCGATCAGATTGACTTCTTCATCCATTCCAAACAGCGGCAATTCGGTCTCAGGATTCAGCTTCAGCCAAGTGGTATCGGTGTCCTTTATAATCTTCACATATTCCATTCCATCCTTAAAGATAACATAGGTATCTTCCTCTTCCGGAAAAACAGAATAAATTATATCGCCCAATTCTATATCAAACGGTTCTTTCATTTCCATGCTAAAAAATATTGTTAATCAGACAAAGCTACCAAATCCAGTACATTCTTCCCAGATACGTCGTCCAAATTTTTATCTTAAAAAAGAAAGGTTTCTAATCAAAGCTCACTGCAGATTGAAGCAAATCCCAATATCGATCTGAAATTGCTAAACCAAATTATTTATTCCAAGGAAAAGTTATACAAGAAGTTATAATTTTCACTATATTTAAAGTACCCAATTATGAAACTAATCTATCCCATAGCTTTGACTAAGATCAAGGGCATTGGCCCTAGAACAGCCCGTAATATCATGGCGCATTGTGACAACTTAGCAGATTTCTTTTCCTTTTCAAAAAAAGAGCTGATGCAAATCCCAGGGATACGCGAATCAATTGCTGATGCCATACGCAATAAAACATACCTGGATGCCTGTGAAAAAGAACTCGCTTTTATCGACAAACATCAAATTAAAGCGCTATGGATCGAAGATCAGGAGTACCCCCACAGGCTTAAACAATGCGATGATGCGCCCCTTATGTTATATTACAAAGGGAACGCAGTACTCAACACAACAAAGGTAATCAGCATTGTCGGCACAAGACATTCAACCCATTATGGCCAGAAATTATGTGAAGATTTTATCCAGGGCTTAAATGAAAATCGAGATCTCCTGATCGTTAGCGGACTAGCCTATGGCATTGATGCTTTAGCACATCGCAATGCATTAAAGAATAATATACCAACCATTGCAGTGTTAGCACATGGGTTAGATCGAATATACCCGGCATCCCATCGTGAACTTGCGTCAAAAATGCTCGAAAACGGTGGATTATTAACCGAATTCACATCTGAGACTATACCCGAACGAGTAAATTTTCCAATGCGAAACCGCATTATCGCTGGAATGGCAGATGTGACTATCGTGGTAGAAGCGGCAATTAAGGGTGGCGCATTGATTACAGCCGAAATTGCAAATAGTTATCACAGAGATGTATGTGCCTTTCCCGGATCCATTTACGAAAAGAGCTGCGAAGGAACCAACTATCTAATCAAAACAAACCGGGCACATATGATTAGACAAGCAGAAGATCTCGACTATGTAATGAATTGGGAAATCAGCAAACGAAGTGAAGCAAGCCAGCAGTTAACACTTCCCCTGAATTTGACAAAAGATCAGGAGCAACTTTTTAATCTCATTCATGCAACAGGGCAACTGGCACTTGATCAAATGATCGATTTACTCAAATGGCCCCAGAGTAAGTTGGCGCTAATCTTATTGGAACTGGAAATGCAGTCTTTAATCTATTCGTTACCCGGAAAAGTATACAAATCGCAGGGGCAGTCTACGATGGTAACCAAATGAGTTATCCAGTAATTACAAGAAAAGAATATAAATTCATTCAAATCAAATTCTATATTAAGCAAACATAACACTAAACCGATTATTAATGAACGAAAACAGTACAAAGAGCATCTGGAAAGTCATCGGTGCCTCATCCATGGGCACACTCATTGAATGGTACGATTTTTTTATTTTTGGAAGTCTCTCCATCGTAATTTCAACAAAATTTTTCCCCGCCGACAATCCCACTGCGGCTTTTCTATCCACCTTAGCTACTTTTGCTGCAGGATTTGTCGTACGCCCTTTTGGGGCATTGTTTTTTGGTCGCCTAGGCGACATCATAGGCCGCAAATACACCTTTATGGTGACACTAATGTTAATGGGTGGCGCAACTTTTTTGATTGGCTGTATCCCAAGCTATGAAAGTATAGGTTTTTGGGCTCCTTTAATTGTCCTGATCCTACGGCTTTTACAAGGACTCGCTTTAGGAGGCGAATATGGAGGGGCAGCTACTTATGTCGCTGAGCATGCTCCTTTGGGACAACGTGGCTATTGGACATCCTGGATACAGACTACCGCTACCTTCGGCCTATTTATCTCCCTTGTTGTGATTCTTTTAACCAAAAGCTTTCTTAGTGAGACACAATTTGATAGCTGGGGATGGCGCGTGCCTTTCCTACTCTCTTTAATCATGGTTTACGTATCCTATCTTATTCGCAAAAAAATGAAGGAATCGCCTGAATTTAGCAAAGCTAAAGCTGAGGGCAAGACAAGTACCAACCCGCTAAAAGAAAGTTTCGGAAATCGCTATAACCTCAAATTTGTCTTACTAGCCTTATTTGGTGCGGCTATGGGACAGGGAGTCGTTTGGTATACCGGTCAATTCTACTCCATGAGTTTCATGAAAACAGTCATGCATCTACAATCGGATCAAGCAGATACCATTTTGGGCATTGCGTTATTGTTAGGAACTCCATTTTTTGTCGTTTTCGGATGGCTTAGTGATAAAGTTGGCCGCAAGTGGATTATGTTGGGCGGTATGCTCCTTGCTGTGCTGACCTATCGCCCGATTTACGAAGCGATGTATCAACTATCGAATGTTCAGCAAAAAACCAAGCTAAACGAAACTATAGCACCCAGTTCCCAACAAAATTCAACCATCATTACGATCACAAAAAGCCAGTATGCCGATGGGACAGAAATGACCAATTCAAAAATCCAGCATCAAGAGGGCGAGCTTAAAGGAAAAGAAACGGTCAAAACGGTTGTGCATTTGACTGGCAAAAACTATATACTACTCATTGCCCTGATTTTTATTCAGATAATCTACATTACGATGGTGTACGGTCCGATTGCGGCTTTTTTGGTAGAATTATTTCCTGTAAAAATCAGATACACCTCTATGTCTTTACCGTACCATGTCGGCAACGGTATATTCGGCGGACTCCTTCCAGCAGTTTCCACATATCTCACGACAAATGCGGAAGCTTCCAATACACCACAGTTTTATCTGGCTGGATTAGGGTATCCTATCATTATTGCTGCTGTCTGTTTTATTATTGGTAGTCTATACATCAACAACAAATCAACTCCTTCAAATCATGAATAATCTAAAAAAGCTACTCGGTATCGTCTGGATCTTATTGGCTATATACACCGCATATTTTTCTATTTTTGAGCTTGCAATACCCAAAATTTCAACAGGACAGCAAGAAGATTTGGTCTTCGGCATCATCATCCTCTGCATTTTAACGCCTATCATTTCACTGGGTTTGGGCCTTTTTGGCTATTATTCATTATTGGGCGAATACAACAACAATAAAGATGTAATGCCATAGAAAATATTTCATGGCCATCTTAACAATTATTTCCAGTTGACAAGATGGCCATATCTACAATTTATTCTTATGAAAATCAGCACAGTATAATAAAAAGACATTTTTTCTTTCCTAAAACTATTTTTTTTTCTACTTTTGTGCCGGGTAAGTCTTCTACGACCAGCTCCCATTGACTCCCCCAGGTTGGGAACAAAGCAAGGGTATTTGGTTGAGCGGTGCGATAGAAGTAGCTTACCCTTTTTTTGTGCCCAAATTTTTGGTTCAGCACCAAGCTACATCATTAGCGCATCCAATTCTGCAAAACGATACGCGCTTGAATCGGGCTTCTTATCCCTCATCAATCTATTTACAGGCAATCCTTACGACGAAAGTAGCTGATTTACGGCTATTTACATTCAACACAATTATAATTGTATATAAAAGCATTTTTATCTAAGTTTGTAGTCGAATAAGAACTATCGTATGAGTTGGTTTAAAAGAGAAAAAGCTGGTATTAGCACAGCTACCGCTAATAAAAAAGAAGCACCAGATGGCATGTGGAAC
>JAQZAZ010000288.1 GCA_029239355.1 Sphingobacterium sp. | reverse complement strand
GTCGGCAACATCAGCAAGCGCAATTACTTTTCCGCTTACCGGGAAAGCAAGATTTTCATCTTCAACTGATTCTCGTTTTTCAACTAAGACTTCTTCTGCACCATTCTCATCTTTCTTTAGAATTTCTTTTGGAATGGCAAATAACGAAGTTAGTACAAAGCAAAGGACGAATGAAATCACCGAAATGAGCGCGTAAAAGATAAGTTGATGACCTGAGTAAATATACATCAAGTATGATGGAAGTACCGCTAAGCCATAGCTATTCGAACGAATGTGTAACATTGATAATAATGCGGCGCCAAAACCGGAGCTTATCAGTACCATTAGTAATGGGCGCAGATTGTAGCGAATTAATACACCGAACAAAACCGGTTCCGATACCCCAAATGATTGCGACATCATTGCCCCGATTGCTGTTGATTTTGCTTTTTCAGATTTTGCACGTAGAATAAATGCCAGACAGCTACCCAAGTTTGCAAAACCGTACATAGCACAAAGCGTAATCAGTGCGTTAAATCCTGTATTCGCAAGCAAAGAAGTTTCAATCATAATCAGTGTATGGTGAATGCCGATTAATACCATGAGCGGATAAGCTGCACCAATGATGAAGCCACCGATACCAAGAGGTAAGTCAATCATCGCTTTAATTCCACCGACCATGCCTAACTCAATCCAGTGTAAGATCGGACCTATACCTAAAATAATGATTAAGAACGTTGTGAGCATCGTCATGAAAGGTGTAAAGATTTGTTCCACGACATTCGGCATGACCTTACGGAAGAAATGCTCTAACTTCGCACCAATGATCCCGGCGGCGATTGCCGAAAGGACGGAACCTTGACATCCTACAATAGGGATTAAACCAAATGCCTTAAGTGCTTTGACCCCACTGTTTGGATCAGCAACAGCATAGGCGTTTGGTAAGATTGGCGAAACCATCATTAAACCAATAACAATCCCAATAACCGGAGTCCCGCGGAATACCCGGAACGTGGACCAAACAATTAATGCGGGCAGGAAGGCAAACGCGGTATCCGTTAATACAGATACTACTTGTTGAAAGGCTACAGGAATATCTGAGCTCTTTGCACCAAACAAAGCAAGAACGTTGGGGTTAAATAACGCACCTTTCACTCCGAGAAACAAACCGGTTGCCGCAATGACCGGTACGATCGGAATGAAAATTTCAGATAAAATGCGCATCACTTTTTTTAAACCGGTTTCATTTTCTTTGATAAATTCTTTCTGTTCTTCTTTGGATACGGATTTGATGCCGATTTTTTCTATCTCTGAATATACTTTATTAACCAAGCCTGTTCCGATAATCACTTGATATTGACCGCCGTTAAAGAAGACTCCTTTAACTAAGTTAACGTTTTCAAGTTTCTTGTCATCAATTTTTTCACGACCTTTTACGACAAAGCGCAAACGTGTTTGACAATGAGTCACGGAAATGATGTTGTCTTTTCCAACAAGAGCCACAATTTGTTTGGCAGCGGATTCAAAATTTTGATTGTCTTTCGCCATTTGTCTTCTCTCCTTTACGATTTCACTAAAATCCCTGTATTTGCAGGTAACTGAATCTGCCCGTTTTCTAGTTTTGTTCCCTTGGCTGTCTCAAAGATAATTTCTTTTGCTCTAGAATTCGGAAGGTTCAAGACCTCATTACCAAAATTAAAGTACGCATAAATAGTTTCTGTTTGCCCGATTCGTTTATAAGCGATCATTTCATCACTTTCTAAAGGCAGGCGCGCGATGTCTCCGTATACAAGCGTCTCGAAATACTTTCCGTGTTGCCGGAAATCAATCATTTCTTTGTAAAACTCATAGATTGAACCTTCTACACCGACTTGAGCAGCAGCATTAATTTCAGTGTAGCTTTCGGTCACTTTTAACCATGGCGTAGCTGTCGAGAATCCTCCATTTTCTTCTGCCGACCATGGAAATGGTGTCCTTGAATTGTCACGAGAACGGAGGTTAACAATATGCAACGCTTCTTCCGGCGTTAGACCTTCATTGATCGAGCGTTGATACTGATCGATGCTTGAGAGATCATTGAAATCCGAGACTGTTTCACGCTCGAAATTAATCACGCCAAGTTCTTGGCCTTGATAGATGAACGGAGTTCCCTTCAAGAAGAAGTACATCGCACCCAGTGTCTTTACAGCATCACTATTGCGCGCTTTCTTTTGTAAATATTTGGTCGTTGCGCGGGGTTGATCATGATTTTCAATGAAGTTTGCTCCCCAGCCATAGCGTTGTATCGCTTCTTGTGAGTCCATAATTTTGTCGTTTAATTCGCGGTAGGTCCAAGGTAATCGAACAAACCATTCACTGCCGCTTTTCACATCCAAATCGGCATATTTAAAGTCGAAAATCATATCAAAGAATCCATCTTCCCCAATGAACTGCCCTAATTCGTCATAACCCACTCCGGGTGCTTCAGCAACCGTCACACAGTGATGCTTGCTAAAAGTCTCACGTTGTAATTCTTTAAGAAACACGTCGATCCCAGGCATGTTTCGCCCTGATTTTGTTACCTTAGATAACCCATCCACGCCATCAGCAGGCAAGTTCTTCCAAGCTAAATCTTTCTTGATGAATGTAATCGCATCAATTCGGAAGCCGGAAATCCCTTTATCTAACCACCAGTTCACCATCTTGTATATTTCTTGCCTTAATTCAGGATTTTCCCAATTTAAATCCGGCTGCTTCTTGCCGAATGAATGGAAGTAATATTCCTCCCGTCCGGGAATTTTCTCCCAAACACTCCCACCAAACACACTGCGCCAGTTTGTTGGTTTAGTCTTTCCTTCCTTAATCACATAGTAGTCTTTATATTTGCTATTCGGATTCGCTAATACATCTTTAAACCAGTTATGTTCATCACTTGTATGATTGACAACAAGATCTAAGATGATTTTAATGCCGCTTTTTATTGCTTCTTCAATCAATTCTTCTAAATCTTGAGGTGTACCAAATTCAGGAGCCACTCCAAAATAGTCAGAAATATCATACCCATTGTCATCCATTGGAGAGGGATAAATGGGACAAATCCAAAGCATTGTAATACCTAAATCTTTTAAGTAATCAAGCTTTGAAGTAATCCCTTTTAAATCCCCAATTCCGTCATGATTACTATCTGAAAAACTTTTCGGGTAGATTTGATAAACGATTTCACCCTGCCACCAAATTTTTTCCATGATAACCTCCGTTTTATTTGAATACGCTTTCTTTTGTAATATCTATTATACCGACCTTCCCAAAATTGTCAAACGTTTATCAAAAATGTTTATTTTAAAGTATAAAAATACCTATTATATGGCTATTTATAGGCGTTTTGAATTGATATTCGATTGTCATTATGTGGTGATGATTGAATAGTATTACGACAAAGTCCCTAAAAACAAACTTAAATTGTCAAACGTTTATCTTTTCCGTAAAATAGACAAGGAGACGAAAGAAGGGATAAAAATAGTTGTTACACTGAAAGATGTTGCAGAAAGAGCCGGAGTTTCTATTACGACAGTTTCTAGAGTTATTAATAATTATGGTTCGTTATCCGAAAAAACAATCAATAAAGTACACAAGGCGATGAAGGAGCTAAATTATCAGCCGAACAGTTTGGCGCGTAGTTTGCAAGGGAAGCCATCTAAAATTATCGGCGTCATTTTTCCGGATGTCAGTAATATCTTCGCAGGTGAGCTTGTTAAATATATAGAATGGGATTTATTCAAAGCCGGTTACAAAATGATTTTATGTAGCAGTGCTGATGATATTGGAAAAGAGCGCGATTATTTACGAATGTTGCAAGCTCATCAAGTAGCCGGCGTCATATCAGCAGCTATTCATCCAGAACTAGAAGAATATAAATTACTTAACGCGCCAATTGTCTCCTTCGATCGCTATTTAGCTCAGGAAATTCCAATTGTCGGGAGTGACAATTACTCTGGAGGAAAAATTGCTACTGAGGCGCTAATCCAGTCAGGGGCAAGAAAAATAGGAATGATTACAGGACTAAATCGCTCTAACTCACCTACCAAAAAGCGAATGACGAGTTTTATCGGTACAGTGAAAGCAAGTGGATTAACTCCATACGTATTAAAGCTTGAACCTCATACAAGTGAATTGCTTAAAAGAATGGAAATAAAAAACTTCTTGGTCTTTATCCGCAAATATTTTCCAAAGTTAACAACAGTCAAAGTTCCGCTTAAGGAATGTGTGGAACTATTAGTTAAAATACTTATTAAAAGAATTGAGCATCCGGACTATTTATTTGAAAATAATTACACGCTTCCTGTCTCATTGCATCGAGGAGAAACCTGTTAATAGAGTCAACGAAGAATACAAGCCGGAGCGGAATATTGCTCTGGTTTGTTACTCTTAATCTTACGTTATCCTATTTTTATATTGAATTTTTCGAATAAATGTTAAACGTTTAATAAAAACTGCCCTTCCAAGCAATAAAATATTGTATTATAAATGAAATTGAAAAGAAAACGTTTGACATTTTTTATAAGTGTTATGCAAAATGAAGTCAAAAAAGTTGAGAGAGAGATTATGACGCAATCGGCTTCAGAATTAAGATATAAACCTTACCTGGATGGTCTGACCATTATATATGTATTAAAAGAAAGGTTGACCAATTGATTTGGCGAATGAGCGATCGTATTCAACCGATCACAGGACTATTAAAATTGAGACAACTGCCGAATGAACAGACAGAACTTCTGAACAAAGAGAGAGAAGATCGGTCCTAACACGTTTGAGCTCGCCCTTAATGAGGGTGCGCTAACTCTCTATTATTTTTAGCTCCGCTTCTCACATCCGCTTCCTCACAGTTCGGTCCTACTTCGTAACATCAAAAGCGCATGGACATAAGCAAATGTAAGAATGCATACCGAACCATAAAGTAATGATCCTTTGACAAGATTTCTTATTCCTTGCCTATGTAAATACAATTCATCATAGCGGTAGAGAAGATTTCTTTGATATATGAGGAGCTTCAAGATGAAATCAAATGAACTTACTTACTCAATGCCCAAAATAATTGGGCCAAATGCTCGCGTGTTGATTCTCGGTTCTATGCCCGGCCGCGTTTCACTAGCGCAGCAGCAGTATTATGCCAATCCAAGAAATCAATTCTGGACCATTCTTTATGCGCTCTTTGGTGAGAAGTATGGAAGTGTTTCGTATGCTGAGAAGATTGATTTCGTGATAAGGCATCACATTGCCTTGTGGGACTCGATCCATTATTGTGAACGAAAAGGTAGCTTGGATTCGGCGATTAAGGATGAAGAACCGAACAATATACTTGGTTTGTTACATGCCAACCCTGGAATAAGGGCCATTGCTTTTAATGGCAGTAAGTCTTTTGCTGTTTTCAAAAAGCATTTCAAATTAACCGTTTCTCCGGACATTGCTCTGATCAAAATGCCATCAACCAG
>JAQZAZ010000287.1 GCA_029239355.1 Sphingobacterium sp. | reverse complement strand
AATACAGAATTTGTGGTTGACTTTATCCGTGTGATGCCAGGAGTGCCAAAAGCAAAAGTGAAATCAAGAATCGTTTTGACTCCAGAGCACGCAAAACGCTTGTTAGGTGCATTGGTTGATAACGTGAATCGTTTCGAAGCATTGAACGGTCCGATCAAAATGGATGTAGGTGTTGCGGAGCAACCTCAACAAGGTGGTGACCCAACAGTGGCATTCCCATTCGGAACTCCTCAAGGTCAAGCATAGTCAGTAGTACAATCTATCGATATTTTAAGGCGCCAATAAAACAATTGGCGTCTTTTTTTGTCTCAATTTGTGGTTACCTGGCTACCCCGATATTTGGGCTTGGGCCCGACTTTTACTATTTTTAGAAAAACTTATTTCAAAAGGAGATTTATATGGATATTCAAGTGCGCAACTTGACAAAGAAGGATTATGTTGGTTTGAAGGAATCAATGGAGCAAGCTTATGATGGTGTGGGGGAGACCTGGTCAAAGGAAAATATTCAGGATTTGATTGAAATATTTCCTGAGGGACAATTATGTGTGGAGATAGATGGCCAAGTAGTTGCCTGTGCCTTATCTATTATCCTCAATTCTAAAAAGAATAACATCTACGATAGTTATTATGATATTATTGACGATGGTAAATTCAGCAAACATAGTAATGACGGTGATACGTTGTATGGGATCGAAGTATTTGTACATCCAGAACATCGTGCGCTACGCTTAGGGCGCCGTCTGTATGATGCACGGAAAGAGCTGTGTGAACAGATGAACTTAAAATGTATCGTTGCTGGTGGTCGGATCCCCAATTACCATAATTACGCGGACAAAATGAGCCCTAGGGTTTATATTGAGAAAGTAAAACGCAAGGAAATCTATGATCCGACACTGACATTTCAACTTTCCAATGATTTTCATGTCAAAAAGATTCTGAAACATTATCTGCCAGAGGATGCTGAGTCGATGGAATTTGCGACCTTGCTGGAATGGAATAATATTTATTATGAATCGGAAACCCGTTCGATTTCGACAACAAAACAGACCATCCGTCTGGGGCTGGTGCAGTGGCAGATGCGCTTATTCGATAATATTGAAGCTTTCTATGACCAGATCGAATTCTTTGTGGATACTGTTAGTGATTATGGAACGGATTTTATCATGTTTCCAGAGTTTTTTAATACACCGCTAATGAGCCCGTATAATGATCTCCCCGAGCGGTTGGCGATGGAAAGGCTGGCGCAACATACTTCCGATATTATTGATCGTATCCAGCAATTTGCTGTTTCCTATAATGTGAATATTATCGCGGGATCTATGCCGCTGATGGAAAATAAGAAACTCTATAATGTTTCTTACCTATGCCATCGTAATGGTAAGCTTGATGAATTTAAGAAAATTCATATTACGCCAAATGAATTTAAATACTATGGTATGGTAGGTGGAAGCGAGGTGAAGGTATTTGATACCGATTGTGGTAAAGTCGGCCTGTTGATCTGCTACGATGTAGAGTTTCCTGAACTCAGTCGTATATTGGCTGACCAAGGCATGCAGATCCTCTTCGTACCTTTTATGACTGATACACAGAATGGCTATATCCGGGTCAGGACCTGTGCGCAAGCACGGGCCATTGAAAACGAATGTTATGTGGCAATTGCTGGTTCTGTCGGGAACTTGCCGCGCGTCAACAACATGGATATTCAATACTCGCAATCTGCAGTCTTTACACCCTCAGATTTTGCATTTCCAAACAATGCAATCAAGGCAGAAGCCACCCCCAATGCGGAGATGGTACTGATTGCGGATGTCGATCTTTACGCTTTGCGTGACCTGCATGAATATGGCACTGTAAAAGTTAAAAAGGATCGACGCAAAGATCTCTATGAAGTAAAACTTTTGAAATAATTAACCTGTATTTTTGAAGGACTTCAAAATATGCTTAGCTTTAATTATATTCTTTAATCTCATAAAGTATGATACAAAAATTCAAATGGGGGACGCTCTCAATCGTCTTAATGATGCTGTCATGTCAGTCAAATAAGAGCAAGGAGAGTTCTCAGGAAGTCAGAACCAGCTTTTTTGATGTTTCTGGCATGGATACAACGGTCCATCCTGGCGATAATTTTTTTCAATATGCGAACGGAGCATGGATGAAAAATACCCAGATACCAGCTTCTGAAACAGGCTGGGGGTCATTCTATATTTTGGCAGATGAAAATTTGCAGAAACTAAAAACTGTTTTGGAAAATGCAGCTCAATCCAACAGTAAAAAAGGGTCAGATCAGCAAAAAGCTGGTGATTTCTATGCGAGTGGCATGGATACCGTAACCATCGATAAATTAGGTGCCAAGCCGATAGAAGAGGCTGTTCAGAAAATCAATTCGCTGAAAAATGTCGATGAGCTGATCGCCTATGCGGCCGACGGATTCAAAAACGGAGATGGCGACCTTTTTAGTTTCTATGTGGCAGCCGATGATCGAATCAGTACTAAAAATGCGCTCCAGTTTTTTCAGGGTGGTTTGAATCTGCCTGAAGCTAGCTATTATCTGGATCAAGATGATAAAGCCAAAAAGATCAGGGAAGCTTATGTGGCCTATTTGGTTAAATTGTTTGGATTGATCGGTGAGGGAGCAAATGCCCAGAAATCTGCTGAAGAGGTACTAAAACTAGAAACGGAAATCGCGAAATCCCATTTAACACCCGTTGAATTGCGGGATCCGATCAAAAACTACAATAAGTTTGCCGTTCAGGATTTCCAGAAGCAAACCCCAAATTTGAACTGGAAAGATATTCTTGGGCGATTGGAGGTGAAGACTGATACGATTTTGGTCCAGCAGCCTAAGTTTTATATAGCATTGAACAATTTGTTGAAATCGCAGCCTGTAGCTATTTGGAAAACAAAGTTAAAAGCTGACTTAGCGAATGCATCGGCAAGTGCGCTTAGCAAGGAATTCAGAGATGCTAAATTCGAGCTATTCGGCAAGACCCTCAATGGACAGAAACAACAGAAAGAACGTTGGAAGTTGATGGTTAGTTCTGCTGATGAAAACCTGGGTGAGATTGTCGGAAAACTCTATGTGGATGACTATTTTAAACCGGAAGCAAAACAGCGCATGATGGAATTGGTCGATAATTTGCAAAAGGTCTACAAGACAAGAATTGAGAAATTAGACTGGATGACGCCGGAAACCAAGAAAAAAGCAATTGAAAAATTGGAAGCGTTTGTCAAGAAGATTGGTTATCCGGAAAAATGGAAAGATTATAGTGATGTGGAAGTAGCGAAAGATACTTACTATGCCAACCTTCAATCCTCGGCTAAGCATGCTTATAAAGAAATGGTCAGTAAAATAGGTAAACCGGTTGATAAAAAAGAGTGGCTGATGACGACCCCGACAGTCAATGCATACTATAATCCACCATACAATGAGATTGTATTCCCGGCGGGAATTCTGCAATTTCCATTCTTTGATGCCAATGCGGATGATGCGATTAATTACGGTGCTATTGGCGCTGTAATAGGCCATGAGATGACACACGGTTTTGATGATCAAGGTAGGCAATATGATAAAGCTGGTAACTTAAACGATTGGTGGACAGCAGTAGATGCCAAACAATTTACCGAACGTGCAAATCAAGTCGCGAAATTATATGGAAGCTTTACCTTGTTGGACAATCAACATGTCAACGGGGAACTGACCCTAGGTGAAAATTTGGCTGATATCGGTGGTTTGAATATTGCTTACGATGCTTTTAAATTGACCAAACAGGGGCAGGGAAGTGAGAAAATTGATGGTTTTACGCCCGATCAACGTTTCTTCTTGAGTTTTGCGCAAGTTTGGCGGGTAAAAAGCAGCGATGAGCGTATGCGTTTACGTTTGAAGGTTGATCCTCATAGTCCAGAGCAATTTCGTGTAAATGGCCCTGTTTATAATATGGAAGCATTTTATAAAGCATTCAATGTGCAGCCTACAGCTAAAATGTACGTTGCACCCGAAAAAAGAATTTTAGTTTGGTAAACTGTTAATAGCTGCTATTCTGTTATTTCCGATGGTAGTAGCGGATCAGCTGGGAGTAAATGAACGGAAAAAGATAGATTTATCTTTGAATTGTGGTAAAAACTAATTACTTTTGCCCTTCATTTAATAACACATTTAATTAATTAACAATGTACGCAATAGTAAATATAGCAGGACAGCAATTTAAGGTTGCAAA
>JAQZAZ010000071.1 GCA_029239355.1 Sphingobacterium sp. | reverse complement strand
CATCCGGATAAATATCCTCGAAGATCGCATCCCGTTGCTCACGCCCAGCTTGGGTCGGTATCTCGTAACTATTCCGCCCTCCTTGCGTGTTTTGCACTGGTAATGCCGTTAAGACGTTCATGGCATAACATCCAAGGGCTGATATAGTTTTCGTATCGGCTTGGATACCAGCTCCGCCACTGCCATCAAACCCCGCTATGCTCAGTACAGTGGGCACTGTATATTTTTTCGTTATGTTCATGTTAATAATTCCTTTAATTGAGCGCTACGCTCTCTTGGATTTTCACTTTGGCAAATTGCCGATACGACTGCAATGGAATCTGCACCAGTCAGCCAGGCACTTGCGCTGGTATCTAGGTTCATGCCTCCGATGGCGATCAAGGGCTTTTTGGTTAAATTCCGTAGCTCACCCAGTCCACTGATTCCCCAGGTTGTAATGGTGTCTGTTTTTGTTTTTGTTGGAAAAATTGGGCTGACACCAAGATGGTCTACAGCAGCCATCTGTTTGCTGTCAAGTTGCATCCTATCTTCAAGGGACCAGCCAATTTGAAGACGATTTCCGTATTTTTCCCTTATTGTTATAGGTTGACGATCGTTTTGTCCGACATGCACCCCCCATGCCTCGATTTCAATTGCAATATCCACGGCATCATTGATGACTAATGGGATTCCATAGCGATCGGTAATCTGCTTTAGCTTCTTGGCTTTTTCCAGAAACCCCGTCGGCGTTTCGTTCTTTTCGCGTAACTGAATAATATCCACACCGCCGATTATGGCTTCTTCGGCAACATGGAGCCAAGATTGAGGGTAGCAGTCCTGTTCGGAGATAACCAGATACAAGGGGTAAGGAAATAGGGGATTAATTGCCATTATGCTTCAGGTTGAGATGCATCCGGATACGCTCTTCATTCAGCAGATAGAGCTCATCATAGAGATTCACCTGTAAGGAGCCCGGACCGGATGATCGCGCTGTTGCTAGTTCTCCCGCTAAGCTCAAAAGGGAGACACCGGCGGTCGCGGCTTCAAAAGGATGGTCTGTGACTGCTAAAAATGCACCGATGAGTGCAGTTGCGCTACAGCCAAGCCCGGTAACCTGGGTCATCAAGGGGTGCCCATTGTGTACCTCAGCGGTATGCTGTTCGGACAGGATATAGTCTACCTTTCCGGAGATGCAAATGATAGATCCCAATTGTTCTTGTAGTGCTTTACCAAAGCTGACAGCGGCCTTGCTGTCTGCGGTGCTGTCTACACCTTTAGTATTGACCTCGTTGAAATTGTAGAGGCTCATGATCTCCGATGCATTTCCCCGTATAACAGTTGGCTTTAACTCCAGGAGATTTGCCAGTAAGTCATTGCGAAAAGCGGATATTCCCGCGCCTACTGGATCCAACACCCAGGGGCGGCCAATGTTATTGGCATGTTCTGCCGCTACAAGCATGGACTCGGCGGTAAGTTCACTCAGTGTGCCGATGTTAATTACCAACGACTGGGCAAGATCAACAACCTCGCGTACTTCGGATGGACTGTGAACCATGACTGGGGAAGCTCCAAGAGCAAGGAGGGCATTTGCGGTGTTATTCATCACCACCAAATTCGTAATATTATGTACAAGTGGTTTTTGTCGTCTGACCTGTGCTAGCAGATCGATAATTAATTCTTCCATTCCTTTTTGTTCACTATGTTTGTAAGTGGCTTTGTCAGGAAGAAATGAGACAGAGGGGCTGTCGGGTATATTGCAATATACGTAAGCGGTTGCTTTTCCCTACGCCGGTATAAACCGAATCAGGTTCGAAGGGACTATCTCAATTCTATACAGAATACCCCCAAAGCCATATCAAATTTAGGTAAAAAAAAGGACTTTTTATAACCCGTGTTTTATTCGGCCCAAGAACAGTAAAAATGGCTGCGAGTGATTGGACTGATATTTTCAGTATTAGTAGGGAAATAGTTTGAGCCGATAACTAGTACAGGATGATCTCAAAATGATTTCGTGCAGCTAAGCTGATTGTTAAGAATTTATATTGTCTTCAGCTGGCAATTCCGTGTAGTCGGGTGGGGTATAAGTGACACGGGCAAAATTTTTTGTCAGGAGTTCCGTATCAACAACCTTTCCACCCTGAAATTTCAAGAATTTTTCCCGCCATATTTCATTTTTTCGGTAGAATTGATCTCCGATTTTAAGGAAGTGATGCTCTTTTTCAATGACGTGATAGGCAAAATCGAGCTCCTGATCGATCCTCAGTTCACCTTCAAGGCATTTTTCGGTAAACCAGAGATTGACCTGAAACGTATAGGGTGTATTGTTGGTGAACTGATAGTCGCGGTAGTTGTAAAACACTGTTGCACCGCTTCCGAAGGGTAATACACGCCCATCGTCGGGAAACGGATCAAAAGAATGGTGATAACGCTCAGTGACTGTCAGTGGGCTGTGGATAACAAGCCAATGGATCAGATTGGAGATCTGGCAGATTCCACCACCAATACCTGCCCGTGCTTCACCGAAAGACAATTCCATGCCTGGAAGATAGCCTTTCTTTTTTGTAGGCTGACCAACCAGTTTACAGAATGAAAAAATTTCACCGGGGTGGATCAGTACACCGTTGATCTGCTTTGCTGCGATCTTTAGATTGGTCACTTTATTGATCTGCAGCTGCATATTGTTTTCTCCCAGCTTCTTTAATAAAACAGATTGGTGTTTTTTGATGCGGTACGGCAGTGCTGTTGTAGACTTGGTTTTTGTGTACTTTTTATTATCCAGTAACCAAATGGCTTTTCTCTGTGCCCTTCTTGCCCAGACAGCAAGAAAATACAGTAAAGGGTGACGTTGACTTATTAATTTCCGTTTTTTCACTAATGACAAATGATTGTTTATTGCTTCCTCTTATTTCAGTTTGCGCGTTTTAATTATTGAGAATTGGAGGAACTTTTCTTTGTTTGTATTGTTTTAGAAGTGATTTTATTCTGTTTATCAAATACAGTGCTCTCATATTGATAATCGCCCCGTTCTTTTGAGACTATTTTCAATTCCAATGTGCCATCACGATAAAATAGATAGGTCGTTTCGTTGCCTTGCACAGCCATTTTGGATTCAGCAGTGAGCTTCCCAGTTGCGTCAAATACTTGCCACGAAGAGAAATTGTTTGCTTTTGGGTTATCATAATAATACAGCCTACGGTTTTCGATCGCGTCATTTAGCCCCGAAACTTCCTCAATAAGCTGCTCATTTTCATTGTACCGGTAGTCAACCCAATGCATCCTTTGGTAAACGAAATGGATGGACTCCTCCCGGACCACTTGATAGTGATCATTTAAATGATGGATGGAGGCCGATCGTTGCTCAGGATCGGTAATGAGAATAGCGTGCGGTAAGTATTGGTAAATTGTACTAGAGGACCATTTGCTGTTTTGAAGCTGTTGTATCGAATCGATTAATCCCCATTTGTTGTAAAAATATTTGGTGTAAAAGTTGATCCCATTAGACAAATTGTTAGTGGAGAGCTCTTTGCCCTGCTGATAGACAGTCGTCATAATACCGCCGGGTTTTTCGAGGTTCTCCCCTGTAAAAGTCTGTGAAATATACGTCCCGTCATATTTGCCTTTTTTCTGAGTGGAGTAGATCGGAAGATTGGATCGGGAAATGATGGCGGTGGCATATTGCTTGGAGGGTTTAAACGGAATAGCTGCTATGGAATCGAAGAATAGTTTTGCATCGTATTTAAGCACTTTTTGAGCAGCACTTGTCTGCTTAGTGGTTGTTAATATTGACTTTGCAGCTTGGAGGTAGCTTTGACTGTCATAGATCACTTTCGGTCGGCTCTGACCATCAAACAGGATCATGGCATTTCGTTGTTTGAGGGTCGGTACATCCACTATCCACTTACGCTTGTTGACAACAAAAGTAAATTTTTGGGCATCTGTTTTTGAGGCCAGGAGTTTGGTGGTATTATAGGGGACCTGTCTAATAATTTCATTCGCCTTTTGATCATGGAGACGCATCGCGAAATCCGTTGATTTATCGGATTCTTTGGTAACGAACAGGATCGCTTGCGTAGGCGCTCCGATTTCCATTGATTTTATCGTTTGGGATCGTGCTACAGTCGTACAGAACAGGAGTGCCAATAACTGGAAAATGATTGGATGGGACGCTATTGATCTGGAATGACAGTTCATTTGAATAGGGAAACAGATGGCTTTATATGCATTATTTTAGTACTTCTTTTAGGAATAATAAAGTATGCTCCCAGGCACGTTTGGCCATGACAGGATTATATTCTGCTGATTCTGGATTGGTAAAGGTATGGCCAGAATTGGCATAGGTAATGATCTGCCAGTCCGCTTTTCCTTCATTAAGTTCCTTAACCAATCCATCGTAATCTTCTTTTGATACACTTTTGTCAGCGGCAGGATGCTCAACCAATACTTTCACACCGATCGCAGTATTGGGTCTGTCGGGTGATTTGGAGAGCCCACCATGAATACTGACGACCGCTGCGACAGGAAAACCGGCGCGTGCTGTTTCCAGCGCTCCGGTTCCACCAAAGCAGTAACCAATTACTGCAATTTTTTCGGGATCAGCTCCAGCCTCTTTCAATTGTTTCAGAGCAGCCCCAATGCGCTGCTGATAGGCCTTGTAGTCTGCTTTATAGTGACCTGCTATTTTCGAAGCTGCCGTGTTGTCTGTAGGGATATTTCCTTCACCATAGATATCGGCAATGAAAGCAATATAACCTTCTTTTTCAAGTTGTAAAGCGGCCTGTTTTGCTTCATTGTCTATGCCTTTCCAAGCGGGTAAAATAAGGACTGCAGGCCCTTTTTTATTAGCATTGGACGTGATAAGTCCACTCAGTTGTTGTGTTCCGTCTTTATAGGATACCTGTTTTAACTCCTGTGCTTTCATACCCATGGTAACCATGGTTAATAGAAAAAATGTCAAAGCTGTTTTCATCTGTTCCTGTTTTTATTCGGCAGATGTTGTTCGCGATTAAATGAAGTTTTAACTTCCGCCAATTCATCTGCTATTCGATTTGATTAAACCATTTGTTTATGATTGTCCTTTAAGGTAACTGCCTTGTGTAAAGGAGGAGGTGCCTTAATATGTTTATTAACTCTTATAAACTCAGGATTGTTTTATAGATTCAATAATTCCGATCACATCCAATTGTCCTAGACCTTTTTCATATGCTGCCTGGTAGGTGTCAATAAGGGTTCCTAGTAACGGATAGGCTGCGCCCGCCTGTTGTGCCAATCGGATATCTTTTAACATCAGGTCCAGCGCAAATGCCGCGGTATAATTTCCTTCGACGAGCAACGGTGTTTTTACTTTTGTTGCTCCGCTGCCACTGGCGCTATCGTTGATAATCTCTAGCATTTCACTGCGTTCAATCCCCAATTGATCGGAGAATAAGATGGTTTCGGCTAGACCCTGATAGATGATTGATAGAAAGTAATTGATGGCAAGTTTTGCGGCAATACCTTTACCATTTTCACCAAGATGTTTAATGGATTTTCCCATCTTTTCTAGGTAAGGTCTGGCACGCTCAAGGTCCGTTTGTTCTCCACCCACCATAATGATCAATGTACCTTCTGCGGCAGGCTTGGTACTTCCGGCCACAGGTGCATCCAGAAAAGTGGCTCCTTTTTCTTTTAGCTTTCGGGCAAGATCAATACTTGCATCCTGTGAAATGGTACTCATATCCACAAATAATTTTCCGCTGATAGGCTGTTCAAGAATTTTACCATAAACCTCCTGAACTGCAGTATCGTTGGTCAACATCGTAAACACAACAGCATTGACATTGACCAGATCAGAAACTTTGTCGTAAACAGCTGATTGCGCTTCGAAATCTGTTGTTTTTGTTATATTTCTGTTAAAAACGGAAAGAGGGAAACCTGCTTTTTCTAGGTTTTTTGCCATGGGGTGGCCCATATTTCCCAATCCTATAAATCCTACGTTTTCTGTTCTCATATTAAATTAAATGGTGTGAATCGAGTATACTCTTACCAATAAAGGTACAAATGTTTTTGGATTCATATGGCTCAAAGCAATAATAGGATTGTGCAGCCTTGAGACCCGCCCGATCGGCCACGATATTCGCTGGTTATAATGCGATTTTGGATCTAAATCAATACTCTGATTTCATTCCTGAGCAGTACAATTTTATCTTCATTCTCCAATTTTTTTAAGATCCGCGAGACCACCACACGTGAGGTGGTCAGATCGGATGCAATATCTTGATGAGTAAGGGTAAGAATCCGGTCATTGGTAAGGTTTACTTTGGCTTTCAGGTAATTTAGGATACGTTCTTCCGTATTGGAGAATGCCAGATTATCTACCGCCTGGAGCATCTCATTCATCCGGCTGGCATAACTTGATATAATGAAATTTCGCCAGGAAGGATATTTTTCCATCCAGTCATTGACCTGTCCATTAGGGATCATCGCTACGGTAGTATCTTTTTCTGCCCACGCACGAATTTCACTCTTTTTATTACCCATACAACAGGCAATGGACATGGTGCAAGTCTGTCCTTGCTCAAGATAGTATAGCAGGAGTTCACCTTTCGTTTCATCCTCCCGAACCACTTTGATCGCACCTTCTAGCAGTAGGGGCATGGCTCTGATATATTGATCAGTATCAATGATCAGATCACCTTCATGGAATGTTCTGATTCGTGCCGTCTGTGTGATTTCTTCAATTAATGCAGGTTCAAGAACACCCGCGTAAGCTTGTTCAATGGACAACATAGTTTTTTATTAATACTTAAATATAGCCATTTTGACCTTAGGAGGGCGCTGTGTTTGACTAAAAAATGCTAAGACCTTATTCTTTACTGTAGTATTAAAGAGAACCTCAGGTAGATATCCGGATAAAAAACAGAAATAAAAGAATATGCTGACTTATTCAAAGAAGACAAAATTTTATTTTACCTTCTTTTTGTATATTTCTATTGAAACAATGTTTTTATTGTATTTCTATCAACGAGCTGATTTTGATTTGCTGTTTTGATCTTAAAATCACGCTTGATCTATGGAAGTGTTAAATTCGAAGTGAATATAAATGGACTGATTATAGTTATGCTCATGTTAAAATTAGTTAAAAAGACAATCAATTCCTAATTTTGCGGCACAAAAAACAAAACAATCACATCTAACATGAAAAAGTCTTTACTTTTTTTTGCACTTGTTTTTGCTAGCTATGGATCAATTCATGCACAAACGGCAAATACTAGTTCGATTTCAGGAGTTGTTAAGGAGGCTGCTGGACAAACAGTTAAAGGAGCAACCATTAAAATCACCCACATCCCAAGTGGACAGGTAGTAAGTGGCTCTGCCGATGCTCAAGGAAAATTTCAAATTTCAAATCTTCAAGAAGGTGGTCCCTACAAAGTGGAAGTGACCTATATTGGTGAAAAACCAGTTGTCATTGAAAACATCATGTTGAAATCGGGCGAATCGTTGAATGTAAATCCGACTTTTTCAGAAGAATCTTCAACGAATTTAGATGAGGTTGTTATTGTTGGGCATGGTGTTATTGATATCGCTGTGGGTAGAAAAACACCGATTGCAGTATCAACAATCCACAAAAAGGATTTAGAAGAAAAAGTAGGGGCACAGGATATTACTTCAGCTTTGGCCAACACACCGTCTGTTTATATTACTGGCCAGGCAAAAGGTTTTGGAGAGTCGTCTATGACTACACGTGGTTTTGACCAATCTAATACCGCATTTTTATTGAATGGGCAACCGATCAATGGCATGGATAATGGAAGTGTTTACTGGTCAAACTGGTCTGGGCTTACTGATATTGCCTCATTGGTGCAAATTCAACGTGGTTTGGGCGCTTCCAAATTAGCGATCTCATCTGTTGGGGGGACCGTAAACTATGTAACGCAATCTACTTCAATGAAAGAAGGTGGCTTTGTAAGGACAACTGTCGGTAATGACATGTTTATGAAAGCCACTGTCGGTTATAATACTGGCCTTATGAAAAATGGGTTTGCTGTTTCGGCAATGTTCACACAATGGTCTGGTAATGGTTATATGGATCATACCGAAGGTGCGGGACAGAGCTATTTCCTATCTGTAGGTTACAAAGCGAGCGAGAAGCACAACTTTAACTTTATGGTAACTGGGGCTCCGCAATGGCATAATCAAGGGTATACCTCAAAACTGTCAAACTATCTACAATTTGGTAAACGATATAATGATAATTACAAAGATGCCAATGGTGTCATGATGAATGCACAAAAGAATTTTTATCATAAACCAGTGGCTAATTTAAACTGGGATTGGACTATCGATGATAAATCTTCATTATCTACTGTTGCGTATGCTTCTTTAGCTGCGGGTGGTGGCCAAGGGTTAAAAAGTGATAAATATAACAAAGAAAAATACCTAGCTGCTGATGTGAACAATCATCAATGGTTTGGCGTTGTTTCAAATTATAACCGCAAGCTTTCAGAGTCTCTGAATTTTAATATCGGTTTTGATGTGAGAGATTATAAGGGTACGCATTACCGTAAATTGACTGATCCACTTGGAAATACAAATGGTGTATTGCTAGGAGGAAATATCAATATTACTGATCCGGTATATCTGACTAATACTTATTCAACCAACCCTTGGAAGGCATTCTCAAGCAAGCCGGATTCGCGCGATGAGCGACTCGCTTGGGACTATAACCAATACATCCGTTATGGAGGTTTGTTTGGCCAATTGGAATATGCTAAAAATGGATTTACCGCATTTTTCCAGGGATCCGTCTCTGAACAGCAGAACAAACGTTATGATTATTTTCAATATACACCTGGAAATGAAAAGTCCAAAACAGTAAACAACTTTGGCTATAACACGAAAGGTGGTGTAAGTTATACTTTGGGGCAACACAGTATTTTTGCTAATGCCGGATATTATTCCCGTCAGCCTTATCAAAATAATATTTTCATGAATTATGCAAATGATATTAATGAAAATGCTGAAAATGAAAAAATTCTTGGTTTAGAAGCTGGTTATAAATTTGCTTCCCGATTCTTGGATGTCAATTTGAACGTTTATCGTACGACTTGGGAAAACCGTGTTACGGGTAGTTCAAGATTGGCAACGGATAAAGATGTTGCTAAATATAATCCAACGAACGATCCGAATATTCTGCTTGCCGGACAATTTATTTATACGTCAAATTATGGTGTTAAACAGGATCATAAAGGAGCAGAATTAGATGTTGCGGCACGTCCATTCGATGGTTTGACTTTAACGGGATTCGCATCAATCGGTGATTGGAAATACGATGGAAAAGTTACGGCAATTGAACGTAATGATAACCGTGTTGAATTGGGTAGGGAAGAGGTCGATTTGACTGGAGAACATGTTGGGAATGCAGCACAAACAACATATGGCTTTGGTGCAAAATATGTTGTATTCAAAGGTTTTTCTGTGGATGGTAACTACAGACAGTATGACCGTCTGTACTCCTCAAGACACAGGACAGTTGAAGAGGACGGTAAAAAAGTTGGACGTGTAATGGAACTTCCTTCGTTCAATCTGTTGGACGCCGGATTATCCTATGAGGTTAAAGTAAGCGATAAAAATACGATGAGCTTCCGCGTTAACATAAACAATGTGTTAAACAAATTCTATATCTCTGAAGCGACCTCAAGTACTGTGACAACAGATGTCAACAATACCTGGAATGGCATCGATACCTCCAATTTTGTATTAATTGGTCAAGGTAGAACTTGGAATGCTTCTGTTAAGTTTACATTCTAATAAAATCTTATTATTAGCAAAAAGACTCACATTATTGTGGGTCTTTTTTTTGTTTTTTAATAAAAACTTAATACTTTTAGGTGATCTAACTGTCGACCTGATGTTGCATAAATTAATTTGTCTGGAAAAATTACAGATAGGTACCGTTTATTTTTCTGCTTTTGTGGTAAACCTGGATGGTGGAAATACAGGTTTTGCTTTATTTATTAACCAAGAAAATGATCCGATTTTTATTTTTCGAAAAGAGAAGAAAAATGAAGTGTCTTTTCATGTAAACGAAGAACAATTCTTCTGGATTGTAAAAAATAGTCAATTTACAGCTGATGAACGCCAAAGTTTATTTGCCGAATTTGTAGAATTTCTCCGTTTAATGGAGGATAAAGTTTCTAACTATGTCTTTAAGCGTGAAAAACTTGTCAGATTTACTAATTCAAGGGATATCGTTCGTTATAAATATCTTTATTTAGCCGGTGAACTGAATTAAAGCTGTTTTCTTAAACAGGTATTGCAGGTTGTTAAATTTCATTTCTATTGAAATTTAGCTTAGTTTTGGGTATGAAGCAACTGATATCAAATCTATCTGTTACCCTCCGGGGCAATGCTTTTACAGAAGCGGATTTTAAACTTCCGTCTCCTGTATTACTTGCTAAGTTTTCTTTTCTGCCAATTTCGTCTTTTTTTCCAACGGATATCATTTCCTTCTCCCAAGATGAGTTTGATCACATTCACCAAAAGGATATTAAGCTCTTATTAAGGGGATTTTCTACGGGAATCATTGGTGGTGGTGATCCTGTACAGCTTTTGGAAGAAGCGATTGATTTGGCTAACAGTGTGCTGGCTTATAGTTACCTTGGGCTCTATTATTTTAAAATACAGGCTTATGATCAGGCTATCTCCGTCTATACAAGAGCAATTGAGTTATATAAGGAAGAACCCTATTTTTATGCAAGTCGCTGTCTAGTCTATCGCATTATTGGCGAGGATGAAGGTGCATTTTATGATTACCAAATCGCTAAACGATTGGATTTTAATTATCACAGTGTATTGGAATGGCAGGAAAACCAGGCTGAGGTAAGCTATTTTGAGGCAGAGAATCTGGTTATTCAAGAATTGGAAGCTACACAGAAAAATCTCAGTACGGATGAATTGAACTCGTTGGGCCTCGAATATGTACATTGTTATGATTATCTGAAGGCGATCGAATTGTATACCATGGCTATCAGTAAAAATACGACAGATGATAGTAATCTCTTCGTTTTTAGAGGAAGTCTCTACTTGAAATTAACCTGTTTTGAACTTGCTTTGCATGATTTTAACCGGGCGATCGAATTGGATGGAAATCAAACTGCGGCCTATGTATTCCGGGCCAAGGTATTTGAATCATATCGTTATTTCGAAAAAGCACTAGAGGATTACGCGAAAGCCGAAGAAAATGACCATAACTCATCGATCGTCTATGAAGAACGGGCCTCCTTATTTGAGCGTCTAGGCTGTCTGCCCGAAGCATTGTCTGATTTTGACCGGTTGGTCGAACTGAATCCTGAGGACTTTTATGTGTATTCTCTACGGGCAGATCTTAAAGAAAAACTAGAGGACATGCACGGCGCGCTGGTTGATTATTCAACAGCTATTGAGTTAAATCCTTATTATTCAGATTTATATTCTTATCGGGCCGCGATTAAAGAAAAGTTAGGTGATTTTGCAGGAGCAAAACTGGATTTGGATAAGTTTAACGAATTGGAAGATGAATAAATAGCAAAGGTTCCGGCAATGACGAAGGAACCTTTGCTATTTTATGTGTTATCCAAAAAGGATCAATAGCAAAGGATCAATAGCTGTTTTTTGAGTCATAATAGAATGATCAGGCAATTGAAACTCCGATCTCTCATTTTGACCGCTATTTAATGATTCGTTTAATCTTATTTGAACGCTTGATTAGTTTGTGCAACTTGTCATAATCTTCACTGGCGATCGAATCATGTAAGGACTGCAGCTGTTTGATATGTTCCTCCAGTACTTCCAGTACATTTTCCCGATTCTGTTTGAAGATAGGGGTCCACATGTCGGGTGAACTTTTTGCTAGGCGTACGGTAGATTCAAAACCTGAACCTGCCAGCTCAAAGATACGTCCCTGCGATTTCTCCTTCTCCAGAACCGTTAGGGCTAATGCGAATGAAGTGAGGTGAGAGATATGTGAAACATAAGCCGTATGTACATCATGCTCGTCCGCATTCATAAAGCAGGTGCGCATCTCCAGTTGATCCGTAATCGCATCAGTAATTTCGAAAGCGTCCTCGTCCGTCCTAAAAGCTTCTACATAAACCATCATCTTTCCTTTAAAAAGACCCGCAATAGCTGCTTCTGGGCCAGAATATTCTGTGCCGGCCATAGGGTGAGCCGCGATATAGCGTCCCCGGTTTGGATGGTCTTTTATTTTGTTGAGTATGTTAGTTTTGGTGGATCCCATATCGATAACAACCTGATCCGTTACCTGATCAAGAATCTGAGGAACGACCTGTAAAATAGCATCAACCGGAATAGTCAATATAAGCACTTTACAGGTTTTTATTGCTTCTTCCAGTGACATTGCTTCGTCTATAAAGCCTATCTGCCTGGCTTTGTCAAGATTTTTCTCGCTTTTATCTACGCCAATAATCCTACTGCAGAATTTTGTTTCCTTTAGGCGAATGGCAACTGAGCCGCCAATTAAACCTACGCCTACGATGGCAATATTCATATGTGAATAGTTATTAATTCGTGTTTATTCTCTATATAACTGGGTCCGTGGAGCCTAGCTTTTTCAACATCAGATGAAGTAGTTGTTTTGTTTTTTGTCATCACAGGCTATTTCAGCTGATTTGCAGTTTTCCTATTGAAAATTACTTTGATAAGCTGTCTTTAATGCGTTGGATGGATTCTTCAAGAACTTCTACTGTGGCACAGAGGCTGATCCGGATGTACTGATCTCCACCATTTCCAAAAATGCCTCCAGGTGTGATAAACACTCGAGCTCTGTCTAATACAGCATCACTAAGTGCATACCCATTTATGTAGGAATTTGGAATCTGAGCCCATACAAATAAGCCTACCTGATCTTGTTGGTATGAACAGCCCAATAGGTCCATGATTTCATATACCTTCTGACGCCTATCAGCATAAATTTTGTTTAAATTCTGGTACCAGGATGCGTCCAGCAGCAAGGCTTTTGCCGCCGCTAGCTGGACGGGGAGGAACATCCCCGAATCCATGTTGCTTTTGAATCGCAGCACCTGATTGATCCGCTCTTCCGCACCAACCACTACCCCGACTCTCCAGCCGGCCATATTGGATGATTTGCTTAAAGAATTTAATTCGATCGCAACCTCTTTGGCACCGTCCACGCTCATGATACTACGTGGTTTATCCGTCAGGATAAAACTATAGGGATTGTCATGACAGATAAGTATATTATATTCTTTTGCAAACGCAATCAGTTCATTATAGAACGCATCCGAGGCCGAAGCACCCGTAGGCATGTGTGGATAATTGATCCACATCAACTTGACCTTCGATAGATCTTGTTTGCGAAGCTCGCTAAAATCAATCAGCCAATTTTTTTCCTGTGTAAGCTTGTAAGTTATTGCTTCTGCTCCACTTAATCTTACTGCTGCAGCGTAGGCAGGGTAGCCGGGATTAGGGATTAAAGCTTTGTCTCCTTCTTGGAGGTAAGTCATGCAAATATGGACGATTCCTTCTTTCGATCCAATGAGCGGTAAGATCTCCGTATTCGGATTAAAGGTAGCGTGATAATAACGTTGATACCAATCTGCGATTGCTTGCCTTAAGGCCGGAGCTCCTTTATAATTTTGATAGCCATGTACATTTGGAAGTTGAGCATTATCGTTCAATGTCGCGATTACCTCCGGATGCGGGGGTAAGTCAGGACTTCCGATCCCTAGATTGATTACACATGCACCCTGCTTGTTCAATTCATCTATTTCTCTTAATTTTTTTGAGAAATAGTATTCTTCAGTGTGCTGCAATCTTTTGGCAACGTCTATTTGCATTTTATTTTTAATAATTTTGGTATTTGAATGAAGCTAAATTAGGGAATTATCTATAAAATGTAACTATTTTTGTCGTTTTTTCAAACGATTATCCCATTTGTCATTTATCACTGAGGTGCAACAATTTTATTGAAAAGAGGTGTATGAGTACTTTTCTTGATTAATTTGTTATTTTTGTTCAATTTCCTCGCTAAAAGAAATCTTAATGGAAGAGGAGAGGTCGACAAATTACTTTTTTGTATAAAATAAATTTGTCTTAGTTCAAAATTAATGAAAACATATTTTAGGCTCTTATCATTCGCTAAACCCATTGAGAAATTTGCAATTCCGTATGTAATCTGCACTTTGATTACGGTTGTTTTTAGCACATTAAATTTAGCATTACTCGCGCCATTACTCCATACACTTTTTAATACCGGAGAAGCTACTGTTGAAGCAATAAAACCCGAGTCTTACGCCGATATTTTAGCGTGGTTTAATTACTACGCTAGTATGGCAAATGAACAATTGGGTGCTTATGGCGCATTAAAGTACGTTTGTATTGTTATTGTAATATCTGTATTTATAAGTAATCTTTTCCGCTATTTCTGTCAGCGGATCATGGAAAATTTTCGGATCCATACCTTGTTAAAGCTCCGTAGAGCTGTATTTGATAATGTAATGGACCTACACGTTGGCTATTTTACAGGGCAACGCAAAGGGGATATCGTCTCAAAGGTGGCATCCGATGTACAAGTGGTGCAGTATTCGGTCACAGGTACATTGCAGGTTGTATTCAAAGAACCTTTGCAATTGATCGCTTATATCGTGATGCTGTTTAATATTTCAGCAAAACTGACTTTCTTTTCGTTGTTGGTTATTCCTATTTCGGCATTTTTTATAGCCCGGATTGTAAAGAATCTGAAAAGTCAGGCGCGCTCGGCACAGGAGTCCTATGGAAACATGATTTCCTATCTGGATGAAGCATTATCAGGTGTCAAAATCATCAAAGCCTTTAATGCGGTTTCTTTTATCAAAAATAGATTTCACAACGAGAATGAACGCTACGCTAATATCGGGCGTGCGATGGCTAAGCGACAACAAATGAGTTCACCTGTCTCGGAGTTATTGGGGGTCATCATGGTGGCAATCATTTTGTTATATGGTGGACATTTGGTGCTTTCAGGAGATCAGAGTTTGACTGCCCCCGCATTTATTGCTTACATTGCTATTTTTTCACAGGTCATGCGTCCTGCAAAAGCATTGACCGATGCCTTTAGTGGTATTCATAATGGTCTTGCGGCTGGGGAACGGGTATTGGAACTGGTCGATGAGCGGAGTGAAGTGACCGACAAGCCTAATGCAAAAAAAGTTGAAAGTTTTGCACGAAATATTGTTTTTAAGGACGTGGATTTTGCTTACACGAAGGATAAGAAAATCCTTCAGGGGATAGACTTGACGATTGAAAAGGGAAAAGTAGTTGCTTTGGTTGGTCCTTCTGGTGGAGGAAAATCAACATTGGTTGACCTCATCCCTCGTTTTATGGATGTTACTGATGGTCAGATCCTTTTTGACGGCATTGATTTAAGAGAGCTGGATCAGGATTCTTTGCGTAATATGATCGGCGTGGTCAATCAGGAATCAATTTTATTTAACGATACCATTTTTAATAATATCGCCTTTGCTAACCTGTCTGCCAGTCAGGAGGAGATCGAAGCTGCAGCGAAGATCGCCAATGCGCATGAATTTATTCTAAAAACAGATCATGGGTACCAAACGAATATTGGCGACAGAGGGGGGAAATTGTCAGGTGGACAACGCCAGCGGATCTGTATAGCGCGTGCAGTGCTGAAAAATCCACCGATCATGCTACTTGATGAGGCGACTTCGGCTTTGGATACCGAATCTGAAAAATTGGTACAGGATTCACTCTATAAATTGATGGACAATCGGACAACAGTCGTTATCGCCCACCGTTTAAGTACTATTCAGAATGCAGATAAGATCGTCGTGATCGAAGCCGGAAAGATTGTCGAAACGGGGAGCCATAGTGAATTATTGCAACATGATGGCTTATATAAGAAGTTGATCGAGATGCAGCAATTTACAGATTAAGGATATTGTTTTGATAAAGTTTTAATCGTCTTTATAACAGGGAAAGGATACACTGCTGAATAAGTGTTATCCCATTTTTTATTATAACTTTTGTTGCCTTTTCGGTACATTTGTTTAAGATAGGAGATACATTAATGAACGCATTAGATAAATTAAATTTCTTGATCAACGATAAAAATTTAGACGTTGAGTTAAGAAATATAGCGGAGAAAGTTTTGCGAGAGGAGCGTATCACTTTTGATGAAGGAGTTCTTTTATATGAAAAAGGTGAGTTGGGTTATCTTGGTGTCTTAGCCAATTACATTCGTGAGAAACGTCATGGAGACCATACCTTTTTTAATCGTAATTTTCACATTGAGCCTACCAATGTCTGTGTATATGACTGTAAATTCTGTTCCTATTCCAGACTGATCAAAGAACGCGCCGAAGGCTGGGAGATGGAGGTTGACGGTATGATGGACATTGTGAGAAAATATGACAATGAAGCTGTTACAGAAGTGCATATTACAGGTGGTGTGGTTCCGAAGCAAAATCTCGAATTTTATGCAGATTTTTTCAAAAGATGCAAAGCGCACCGACCGGAACTGCATATCAAGGGACTGACCCCGGTGGAATATTATTACATTTTCAAGAAAGCGAAGTTGAGTCATTATGATGGCTTGAAATATTTGCAGTCTTGTGGTCTGGACTCAATGCCCGGAGGAGGAGCAGAAATTTTTCATCCGGAAATCAGGGAGCAGATTGCGCACGACAAATGTACTGCAGAACAATGGCTGGACATTCATGAGCAGGCGCATCGCCTGGGGATGTATACCAACGCAACGATGTTATATGGTCACATTGAGCAGTTTTGGCATCGGGTGGATCACATGGAACGTTTGAGACAGCTCCAGGACAAAACGGGTGGATTTCAAACATTTATTCCGTTGAAATTTCGCAATAAGGAAAACCAAATGTCACACATCCCCGAGGTTTCGGTTATCGAAGATTTAAGGAACTATGCAGTTGCACGGATCTACATGGATAATTTTGACCACATCAAAGCTTATTGGGCGATGATATCGAGAGACACGGCGCAATTATCGTTGGCTTTCGGTGTAGATGATATTGACGGCACCTTGGACGATACGACCAAAATTTACAGTATGGCCGGCGCGGAGGAACAGAAACCCGGAATGACTACACAAGAGGTGGTGGAATTGATTAAAAAGGTAGGACGCCATCCCATCGAACGGGACACATTGTATCATGTCGTAACTGATTATAATGATGTGGTCTTTGACGAAGACTCCAAAAAGAAAAGTTATTACGCTCTACCTGTTGTGAACTCATAAATTAGATTATACCCATTTTGAAAAAGACATTTTATTTTATACGACACGGACAGACTGATCTAAATTTAAAAGGCATTGTGCAAGGAAGAGGAGTTAATTCCCCATTAAATGAAACAGGCATGGCCCAGGCTCAGGCTTTCTTTGAACGGTACAATTCAGTGCCTTTTGACAAAGTATATACATCTACATTATTGCGAACCCATCAGACCGTAAAAGGGTTCATCGATAAGAATTTACCCTGGGAGCAACTTGTTGGACTCGACGAGATTAGCTGGGGAATCTACGAAGGAAAGGAGCAAACGCCCGAATTGCTGTCTGGCTTTGAACAATTGGTTGCTGCATGGCGCAACGGAGAATTAGATGTCAGTATTGAAAATGGAGAGTCTCCTCAAGCGTTGATGCAACGTCAGCAAGTTGCACTGGATCATATGTTAGCTCAGACAAATGAAAAAAATATACTTGTTTGCATGCATGGACGTGCGCTACGTATTATGCTTTGCCTGATGACAGGTATTGATGCCCGATATATGGATGATTTTCCACACACAAATACTGCTTTATATAAATTGCTGTACAATAATGGTCAATTTGAAATTATAGATCATTACAATACAGATCACTTAGAAGCATTAATGAATGAATAAAATTAGAGTTTCAGCCGTATCTTACACAAACACTTATCCGTTTTTGAACGGAATACGTAAATCAAAGGTTATGGATCAGATTGATCTCAGTGTCGATTATCCGAGTGCCTGCGCACAAAAAGTAATAGATGACGAGGCAGATATGGGAATTATTCCGACTGCCGCACTATTAAGTCTCCCTGAATATTACATCAATACGGATTTTTGTATCGGAACTGAAGGTGCCGTTGATTCGGTGTTTATTTTTTCCAATAAACCCATTACAGCGATAGACACGCTCAGACTGGATAAGCAATCGCGTACATCAAACGGTCTTGCCCGTGTGCTATTAAAGAATTACTGGAAAAGAGATGTTCAGTTGATTACAGACGACGGGGTGGAGCCGGATGCTTATGTCCTGATCGGTGATCGCACCTTTGGAAAAAAAAATACCGTACCCTATGTTTATGATCTGGGCAAAGAATGGTTTGATTTTACTGGATTACCTTTCGCATTCGCCCTGTGGGTAAGTAACAAAAAATTGCCCGAATCTTTTGTGAAAGATTTCAATGATGCCCTGGCCTATGGTGTGACGCATGCAACAGATGTCATTAAAGGACTTCCTGAATTTGAAGGATTTGACTATACAAAATATTTAACGGCACATCTTGATTTTCACCTAACGGATAGAAAACGGGAAGCGGTACAACGTTATCTGGACTATTTAAAAGAGCTCGATTGATCAAATAAAGCTAGCGTGCAAGAAATAAAAAAAAGAGGTTTGCAGGCAAACCTCTTTTTTTATACGCAGATACACGTCGTTATGCTTTCTAAGTTCGCCCAACTTTCACTTTTCGGCCTTTGACTTTCTGACCGTTAGCGGCATTGATGATCGCTAAAGCCAGTTTACGCTTCACAGCAACATAAGCAATTTTGTCCTTTACTTCTATAATGCCGATATCGTCTTTTTCGATGCCATCCAGATTTAACAAAAAGCCAACGATGTCAATTTTGTTGACCTTATCCTTCCTTCCGGCGCTGACATAGAGTGTGGCAAAAGGAGAGTTTTCGGGAAGATCATAAAAATCGGGAAATTCCTCTCCCGCTGTATCGGCAGGAATATAGGGATAATTTTCTTCAGGCTTTAAGATGACATAAACATCACCTTTTGCCTGCATACGAGCAGTCCGTCCATTACGATGGGTAAAATCATCCTGTTTGTGCGGAAGCTGATAGTGAATGATGGCATCTACTTCAGGAATATCTAACCCTCGGGCAGCAAGATCTGTTGTAATCAAGACATTGTTGGAGTGGTTTCTGAACTTTAGCAGCGCCAGCTCACGGTCTTGTTGTTCTAATCCTCCGTGAAAGACATCATGGATGATATTTCGATTATCCAGTAAGTCACTAATATGGTCGACAGCATCACGGTGGTTACAAAAAATAATCATTTTCTTCGTACCGATCTTGCAGATAAGTTTTAACAGAGCTTCTAGTTTCTTTTGACTGGTTGCAACTACTTTTTTTATCGTGATCCGTGGGATATTGTCTGCATCTTTCAGGAAATCGACCGTAACGGGATCCTGAATCTGTGTAAACGCGGGGATGGTTTCCATTGTTGTCGCAGATGTCAATACGCGCGACGTAATTTTGGGCATATGCCGAATGATAAAGTCCATTTGCTGATGAAATCCAAGTTCCAATGACTTGTCAAATTCATCCAGTATTAGTGTATGGATTTGTGTCGGATCAAAATTTCCTTCTTCAAGATGCTGTTTTATTCGACCAGGGGTACCGATGAGAATAGATGGAGCATCTTTGAAAGCATTTTTCTCGATACGGGTACTATGTCCGCCATAGGCGCAGGTTACTTTGTATCCGGTTGATAGTTTTCGGATCACCTGTTCAATCTGTAAGGCAAGCTCACGGGTAGGCACTAAAACCAAAACCTGTACTTCACGGGCAATATCTTTTAGCTGTTGTAGTATTAATAATGAAAAGGCTAATGTTTTTCCTGACCCCGTAGGAGAGAGTAGGATGAGATCTTTATCCTGTTGATAGGCGTCCAATACCTTTTGTTGCATTTCATTCAGGGATGAAATACTTAATTTGTTTAATATAGCTTCTAGCTGCATTGCACAAAAGTACGAATTAAAACGAAAAGGTAATCCCCTTAGATGGATTACCTTTTCGCCTATTTTCGCAGGCACTTATAGTAAACAAATATTGTTAACAGTCTACAAATAACGATACTTAAGGTGTATTGATTTAGAGTATATCAATACCTTGTTCGCGTAAAGTCTGTTTTTTATCTTCTTCCCAGATGCTGACTTGCACTTCACCGATATGTTGTTTTTTTAGCATAAACATGCATACACGTGATTGACCGATACCGCCGCCCATCGATTCAGGTAATTCATCATTAAGTAGCATACTGTGAAATGTCAGTTTGGACTTTTCGCTACAGTTTCTGATTTCCATCTGATGAGCTAATGCTTTTTTGTCGACACGGATTCCCATTGAAGAAAGCTCGAATGCCGAATTTAGAATAGGATTCCACACAAGGATATCGCCATTTAAACCCAGATAACCAGCATCATTCGCTGTGCTCCAATCATCATAATCTGCTGCTCGACCGTCGTGTGCCACACCATTACTCAGTGCGCCGCCGATGCCATATAAGAATACCGCCCCGTATTCTTTTGTGATGGCATTTTCCCGTTCTTTGGCACTTAAATTAGGATATCTTTGTAGTAATTCTTCGGAGGAGATAAATGTAATGGTCTCTGGAAGGATCGCTTTTATCTGTGGATATTTACGCTCCACCTGTAATTCTGTAAATCGAAGTGATTCGTATATATCGAGTACCGTATCTTTCAGAAGAACCAAATTACGTTGATCTTTTCCGATTACTTTTTCCCAGTCCCATTGATCCACATAAATGGAATGTATAGGGGTGTAATCTTCGTCTGGACGAAGAGCTTTCATGTCGGTGACAATACCTTCACCAGGTAACATTTCAAGTTCTTTTAAACGTACTCTTTTCCATTTCGCTAATGAATGAACCACGACTGCCCGCTTTTCATTTAAGGATTTGATCGGAAAGGAAACCGGGCGCTCGATGCCATTCAGATCATCGTTTAATCCTGTGCCGTCCAAGACCACTAGGGGCGATGAAATTGGAATCAGATTTAACTTGTTTTTTAATTCTTGGACAAATGTATCTTTAACGAAGCTGATAGCAACTTCGGTATTTAAAAGTTTTCTTCCCTCCATATGAGTCAATTG
>JAQZAZ010000070.1 GCA_029239355.1 Sphingobacterium sp. | reverse complement strand
CTAATACTTTAAGATTTTTCAAAGCTCTAATCCCTCGCTTATATTTAACGGTACAAATGTAGCTTAAAAGCTTTGTGCTTGTGTCAAAAATCTGTCAAACGCATTAATTTAGAAAGATTTTAAATAGCTTTATTTTGTTTTTAATTAGTTGGTTTTTAGTGTTTTAAGTATTGTTGTAGAATAGAGTGATTTTCATCACACATCTGTGTGATGAAAATTTCAACCTCTTGAAGGTGTTAAACTATTCATTATTGCCTGTATTTGTTTGTGCTGAGTCTATGGTGATATCTTCCAGTTCCTCTACATAGGGGACTTCTTCATTGGTGGTTGCCTCCTTTATTTCACTGTCATTATATTGATAATAATTATCAAAAGTCTTTGTTCCTTTATTGTAAATCAAAGCATATTTAGAACTTTTGTTTTTAACAATAATCCCGTCAGCTGGGGCGGGCACTAATTTCATTTCGTCCATAAAAATCTTTTGTCCTTTCTTAAAGCTATTGATCAAAGGTAGTTCATTGGAATATTCCTTCCAGAATAAGATATCTCCTTTAGCTGATATAATCCAAATGGCACTGCTTTGATAGTCATTCTTTTCCACAAGAAACGCCATTTCTTTGTTCCAATTATCTGCGTCATGACGATCAGTAAAATTACCGTAACAGAATACCGATTTTGCACGATCCTTTATACGGGTAAATTTATAGATGGGTTTGTCGCCCAAAGGCTCAAGATAGCTATTGCCCATAAAGATTTTTGTAATGCCTCTGCGGTAACGTAATGGAATGTTGTCATATTCAGGGATTGTAAAGATGGCATTGTTCCAATGGGCGTAGTCATCAATGGAGCTCCAGCCATCGGCCTCTTCGAGATCCTTTGGATCTGCATTCTCAAATCCGTCTACGGCTGTTGCTGCACTATCTACAGGTATAGCATCAAGGTCTTGCCGTTTGACAAAATTATAATATCCCCCACCGGCAAGTATGACCAATAGCAAGACAATTCCGAAAAAAATATATTTTTTTTTCTTTGATTTCGGCTGTGGTATCTGCTCCGCTGCAGTTTCTTCAAACGCTCTTTTCATGTTTAATATCCGGCTTAAATTTAAAATAAACTTTCAGGTAGGAATTCCTTTCAAATACTCTTCTGACCCAGTTATTACGCGATTAATTTTGCTCGCTTTACTGTTATTTTTTGAGGTATAGCTCTTTGTTCGGAATTCTGTACGAGAATTTCGTTTTAAAAATAGATTAATTTTTCAGAAAATTGAAGACAAGTTATATAAGTGGCGATATTCAACTTATATTCGTGTCAATTTTAAAGTAATTTGAACCATGGTCATCATTAGGAAGTATTTTGCCATTGTTGGACTTATCATTTGTTTTTTGTCCAGTATGACTCCATTTTTAAAAGTTCCTATCAAAGGTAACTGGAACCTTTATCAGGTGGACGCCTATTTATTTTTTATTACTATGCTGATTTTGGGAATAACAGCATTGTTATTTTTTGTTCGTGCAGTTCGCGCCTATCAATGGATGACCAGATTGGCGGCATGTTGGTATCTATTAAGTGTTTCTGCAGTATGGTTTAAAATCAACAACTATTTTGACTGGGGTTTTGCGGACAAACTGCTGTCCAAATCACTCCATATGCGTTGGGGCTGGATAGTCTATCTAATCGGAATTCTGTTGTTGTTGTTGAGCACAAAGAAGATTGGGGCAACAAATGAATAGGGCATTAAAAAAATAAGCTAGATAATTTATCTAGCTTATTTTTTGTTTGGACGATGCGGTATAAAATGCGTCTTTAATTTATCTAGTCCTAAATCCTCTTCAATTTTGTCCAGTTCATAAGACCAGATTTTTTCATCCAAAATTTCATGAAGCACCTTTGGATTAGTCAGGTCCACAGGACGTACACGTTGTTCCTTATTGATCGGATTAGTCAGTTCCTGCAAACTGCTGCTATGCCTAATGATTTGAAAACGGAATGTTGGCCATTTACCCACATTAGCAAAGTTTCCTGTATAGAATTGGATGAAATCATGTGGTGGTATTTTATTGCTAAAAAGTCCTTTCACTTTATTTGCTGTAGCTTCAGAAACCGATACAAGGAGTTCATAACTTGTCTCATTGATGATATGCAACTTGGCTAATCCATCTTTGTGATCTCCGGAAATGGCCAGTAAAATCCCTTTTTCGATAAATCGGTTTGGGGTCAATGGAGTTGCATGTTGATCAAGCTCATCATCCGCTCGTCGCATATTTCCAAAAACGAGGGTTATCTTGTCCATAGGAACAGGAATTTCGAATCCTGTTTCATCCGTTACTCCTACAATATTGTTGGCTTGCATGGAAGTGATATGTCCTTCAATGGGCTCATCCACAAACCTGACTAAGTCGCCTATTCTAAATTTCATGGTTAATTTATTTTTGTATCTATAATATGTAATAGCTTTTCAAGATCTGCATGGTCATTGTAGAGGTGGAATCCAACACGAATGCCAGTGCCGCGAGGAAAACATTTTATACCCTCATCTATCAGGAGTTGAAAATTGTTTGGGTTAATCTGTATATTGAAGATATTGCTTTGTGGATTCCTATTGATAATGCTATCCAGTAGTAGCCCTCTATTGGCCAGTTCAACTCGCGCTTGCGCCACCAGATCTTGTGTGTATGAAACTGTTTCAGCATAACCCCATTGTTCAAACTGCATCAGAGACTGTTGTAGGGTTCCATGAGCTAAGGTATCCAAATGCCCCGGTTCAAAACAAAGTTGAACGACAGATTTATTCATCCATTGATTGTTGAGATAACTGTAGTTTTTCTGTATGTCAGCGTAGAGAATTTCTTTAAGCCGATCGTTTAATAGAATAAAACCATTTCCGAATCCGGCCATAAGCCATTTATATCCGCTACTTAGCACGGCGTCGAAGCCTGAGGAATTAAAATCAAATAAATCTGTTCCTAAAAATTGTGTACCATCACCAATAATTAGCAATTCAGGATGCTGATGTTTTAATTCCTGTATAAAAGAAAGGTCTATTTTTAAACCAGAGATATACTGAATAATCGATAGAATAAGTACATCTGGCTTAAAGGTAGCTATAGCATCCAATATATTAGCCTCAAGCTGTTCGTCCATAGTGACGAAGCTGTGCTCAAACCCAGTTATTATTGTTGGGAAATTTACCGAAGGATAATCATTATCCAAAAGCAGAACCCTATAATGTTTAGGTAGGCCCGCTAACAATGCGTTGAATGCAAAAGAAAAGCAGCTTGACAGAAAAACGTTGTTTCCGGAGCAATTGAAGAATTGTCCAAGTGTATTTCTGCAGGAATCCAAGACAGCACCCTGTTGTTCACGAAGTGTTGTGTTCGAATCATGGAATTCTTGATCCCGTTGCGCACGCCATTGTTTTGTTTCACGTGAAAGTAGACCTGAGCCAGGTGTAGTCAAGTAAGTTATCGCTGTGTCAATATCGAAATGTTTGCTATAGGGGCTGTTCATATCTTGGATCTTTTGTTAGTATTGCTAAATAATCTGATAGGGGAAGGTATTCACCGCCCATACTTTCCAAATGGGCGGTATGAAATTGGCAGTCAATCAACTGAAGGTCTATTTCCTGTGCGAGATAGATCAACGCAGCTTTGGATGCATTTGGTACTTTGGAAAACATGCTTTCTCCACAAAATACACCATTGATCAGAACGCCATAAAGTCCGCCTACAAGTACCCCTTCTTGCGACACTTCAACAGAATGGGCATAGCCCATGGTATATAGGGTTGTATAGGCCCTTATCATGTCTTCTGTGATCCATGTTCCATCTTGATCCTTCCTATTGATCGAAGAACAAGATCTAATGACTTCATCGAAGTTTTGGTCTATGGAGATAGAGAATGTATTCTTCCGTATACACGAAGCCATACTCTTACTGATCTTTATCTTGGATGGATAAATGACGAAGCGTGGATTAGGTGCATACCATAATATCGGCGTATTATCACTAAACCAAGGGAAAATACCATTGCTATAAGCCAATAGTAGGCGGTCTGCCGATAGATCACCACCGATTGCCAATAGGCCATCTTCTTCTGCGTAGCTCGGATGTGGAAATTCCAGCTTTTTGCTATCCAATTCAAACACCATTAATCCGATAAGCCAATTTAACTTGCATTATTCTTCTGGTTGACGGGGCTCTTTGCTTATTTCCTCAAACAATTTGTCCATGTGCTCTACATACTCATTCGTGTCATCCAGGAAAAATTCAAGCTGTGGGACAATTTTTACCTGGTTTTTAATTTTTGCTCCTAACTTGTAACGTATCTCGGATGTTTTGGTGCGTATAGCTTTAATATCCTCCTGTGCGGTCTTTGTGTTTAGAAAGCTTAAATAAACTCGTGCGATAGCCAGATCAGGAGTAACTCGAACACGTGTAACCGTAATGAATGCCCCTGGAGCCCATGAATTACCATCTCGTTGAAATAATGCTGCTAGATCCTGTTGAATGACCCCAGCAAAACGTTGCTGTCTCTTGCTTTCTGTTCCCATCGTATACGTTTTATGTTGAATATTCTCAATATGATACACAAAGATAAGTATTTTAGGCAAGAATCACATGCATGGGTCTAGACTACTCGACGTTATGCATAAGAAAAAAGGCACATCTTGGTTTGACGTGCCTTTAAATTTCGATTCACAATTGGTTAGGTAATTTCTTTCAAGTTTTAAGACGTTGAGGTCTATCATATTTGGTTTTAAATTCGGTGTATTTAAAGTGGTAAGTATTTACTAACCTTACCTGCTTTTATTTTTTCATCTCCCTTACACTACAAACATAGCAATACTTAAAAAACTGACAAAATAACTTTTAAAAATAAAGTGAGTGGTTACTTATTAAATGTGTTTATTGCGATTTAACAAACTTTTAACATTTGTTTTTTTTTGTATCACGTTTTTTTTTGTGTCAAAAATTTTACTTTTTACCTTTCCTGTTAAGATTCTTGGACCTTAAATAGCTTGGCATTGATATAACCATTTGCAATTGGTATTTTTGTCATGTTATTAAATAAATGCATATTCTTATCACTCGATCATTTTAATCTTGATAGAGCTTATGATAGCTTCAGGTGAAAAGACAATCGTGTATAGCGGTGTAGGGCTGTAACAGCTTAATCGTTGCTGGGCATAGTAATGTTTTTAAAGAGTAGATAACTATAAATATAAATTAATGAAGAAATTATTATGAGCTTTAACAATTCATAAAACCGAGATGAATAATTGGCTCATCATACTTTCGTTATCATAAACAAAAAGATATTAATGAAAATCTGGCAAAAAAATATAGATGTTGATTCGTTTGTAGAATCGTTTACAGTAGGCAATGACCGTGTGATGGACTTGCAGCTTGCTGCGGCGGATGTATTGGGCTCCCTGGCGCATACACGAATGCTGAATAGTATCAATCTCATGACTGATGATGATCTTGCCTTGGTACAGAAGGAATTGAAAAATATCTATAGAGAAATTCTGGCGGGAGATTTTCAGATTGAAGATTCGGTAGAAGATGTTCACTCCCAGGTAGAGATGCTACTCACACAACGGATCGGGGAGGCCGGTAAAAAAATCCATTCAGGCCGCTCCCGCAACGATCAAGTACTTGTGGATTTAAAATTGTATTTCCGCACAGAAATTCAATACATTATCCAGAATACGGAGGCTTTTTTTAACGTATTGATTCAACTTAGCGAGCGTTATAAGCATATTCTGATCCCGGGGTATACACATCTTCAGATTGCAATGCCCTCATCTTTCGGTTTATGGTTTGGCGCCTATGCGGAAAGTTTGGTCGATGATTTGGAAATGATGAAAGCTGCATGGAAGGTCTGTAATAAAAATCCGCTGGGTTCAGCGGCAGGTTATGGTTCTTCTTTTCCGTTGAATAGAACGATGACAACGCAGCTGCTGGGCTTCGAAGATTTGAACTATAACGTGGTTTATGCCCAGATGGGTAGAGGTAAGACCGAACGGATTTTAGCGCAAGGGATGAGCTCAATCGCAGCCACATTGGCAAAGTTTGCTATGGATGTGTGCTTATATATCAATCAGAATTTCGGCTTTATATCATTTCCTGCACATCTGACAACAGGGTCTAGCATTATGCCGCATAAGAAGAATCCAGATGTTTTTGAACTGATCCGTTCCCGTTGCAATAAAATTCAGGCGTTGCCAAATGAAATCGCCTTAATGACAACCAATCTTCCTTCCGGTTACCATAGGGATCTCCAGTTGCTTAAGGAGAATTTATTCCCAGCATTTAAATCACTTAATGAATGTCTGGAGATAGCAACCTTTATGTTGGAAAATATTTCCGTAAAAGACAATATCCTTGATGATCCAAAATATGATTACCTGTTTTCGGTTGAAGTGGTAAACAATGAGGTGCTGAAGGGCATACCTTTCCGTGAGGCTTATCGGACTATCGGAATTGATATAGATGAAGGACGTTTCAAACCATCCAAAGAGGTTAACCATACACATGAAGGTAGTATCGGAAATCTTTGTAACGATCAGATTCAACGGATGTTTGAGCAGGTAAAAGCGACTTTCGGATTTGAAAAAGTAGAAAAAGCTTTGGAAGAATTAGTGAAATAGGGACGGTGTGTATCGTTGAGCTTACGAATGAAATTGAAGCGTGTTCACAGAGGGGAATACGCTCTTAAATACAATGAGAAAGGACCAAATTCTTAAAGATTTTGGTCCTTTCTTGTTATTTCTTTATGGAAAACTTGAAGTGCGTTTCAGAATCAAATTGCGCTCCGGCTTTTAACAATGTTGAAGGAAATTGAGCCTGATTGGGGCTATCGGGAAAGTGTTGTGTTTCAAGACAGAATCCGGCATAGGGTAGATATTTATTACCTCTTTTGCCTACGTCATTCCCTGTCATCCAGTTCGCAGTATAAAGTTGTACCCCAGGTTCGGTTGTGAATACATCCAGCTGAATTCCGGTGTTTTTTGAATAAACCGTTGCACAGGGCTGGGAGATAGGTTTATTATTAACGTAACAATGGTCATAGCCTTTGGCGGAAATCAGCTGCTCATCATTTTCCGTGATATCCTGAACGATCTTTTTGGGGATCCTAAAGTCAAATGGGGTACCTTCTACAGGTACGATCGCATTTGGGACCTGATTTTCGTCTACAAACAGTACTTCATCCGAATTTATTTGAAGCACTTGTTGCAATACATCCCCGCTTCCTTCTCCATCAAGATTGAAATAGGTGTGATTCGTCAAATTGATATGCGTGTCAGCATCTGATTGTGCGTGGTATTTGATAATGATTTCGTTGTTTCTCGTTAGGGTGTAAGAAACCATTGTCTTTAAGTTTCCTGGAAATCCCTCCTCTCCATCTTTAGAAACATAGTAAAATTCTACATGAGACTGATACGTAACTCTGCGGTCCCAAACTTTATCATGGAAGCCTGAGATTCCACCATGCAGACAATTCTTGCCATTGTTTTGCGGGAGTGTAAACTGTCTCCCATTTATTTCAAATTTGCCGTTTGCGATACGGTTTGCAAAACGGCCTGCAGTACAGCCATGGTATTTTTCGTCTGATTCCAAATAGCTCTGGATAGAATCAAAGCCGAGCGCCACATCAACTAGGTTGCCTTTGTTATCTGGGACTAAGATACTGACAATGCGTGCACCATAATCAGTTAGGAGCACTTGCATACCGCCCTCATTTTTTAATAAAAGTAAATGGGTGTTTTTCCCCTCAATAACGCTTTCAAAATGTTTTGGAATGAGTGATTGGTATTTAGTCATGATTGTTCCTATTGGTATTGAATGCTAAAGATACAGAATATAACCTTTATAAAAATAACATAGATAACACCTGCTGGTAAAATTTATCATTTTGTGATTTGGTTCAGACCAATTATTGAAGAAATGGTATATTTGCGTTATGTCTGAAAAAATGAACTGGAAAGATTTGCTTTCTGCAAAGCGCTGGGGTTATGAAGATAGAACAGCTGACAGCTACCTTGTGGCTCGATCTGAATTTCAACGGGACTATGATCGATTGATCTTTTCTTCCCCATTTCGAAGATTACAGAATAAAACGCAGGTTTTTCCACTTCCAGGGGCTGTGTTTGTACACAATAGGCTCACACATAGCCTAGAAGTAGCGAGCGTAGGACGATCACTTGGCCGTATGTTCTATGCGCAGTTAAAGGAAGAAAATCCCAATATAGATACTGAATATCCATTTCTACAGGAAGTTGGAAATATTATTTCTGCAGCCTGTCTGTCTCATGATCTGGGGAACCCTGCATTTGGACATTCAGGGGAATCTGCGATATCGACCTACTTCACCGACGGCGACGGGCGAAAATATCAAGAACAAGTAACTGCCGAAGAATGGGCAGATCTGACTCATTTTGAAGGTAATGCCAATGCTTTGCGGATTTTGACGCATGCTTTTCAGGGAAAAGATCCAAAAGGATTTGCCTTGACCTATACTTCATTGGCATCCATTGTGAAATACCCTTGTTTAGCGATAGATGGTCATGTCAAAAAAAGTCATCACCGCAAAAAATATGGGTTCTTTACAGAAGAGCAAAAAGCATTTGAAAAAATTGCGGACGAACTGGGGTTGTTAAAGGATCCTTCAAATCCCAAAGCCTATTTAAGGCACCCCTTGGTATACTTAGTTGAGGCTGCCGACGATATCTGTTACAATATTATTGATTTAGAGGATGCACATCATCTGAAAATATTATCCTACCAAGAAGTAGAAGAGCTTTTGTTGCCGTTATGTGGTTCCGAAAATCTCCGCGACCGACTGGATGGATTGCTGGATACGCCGAGTCGCGTGGCATTATTGCGGGCTAAGGCCATCAACACCCTGATCAAGGGTTGCGTTGATGTATTTGTTCGTGAGCAAGAGCAATTTTTATATGGGACTTTTTCATCCGCATTAATGGACGCGCTCGATGACAATATTGTAAAGCAAATGAACAAAATCTCAAAAATATCCATTGCGAAGATTTATAATGCACCAACGGTAGTCCAGATTGAGATTGCCGGTTATCGTGTGATGGATGCCTTATTAAAGGAGTTTGTACCTGCATATCTCAAAAAGAACAAAAATAATTACGATAAAAAGTTAGTTGCTTTGATTCCGGAACAGTTTTATACCGACAAACAGGATTCGTATTCCAAAATACGCTGTGTACTGGATTTTGTTTCGGGTATGACCGACGTGTATGCTATTGAGCTTTATCGTAAAATTAAGGGAATAACAATCCCTAGTATTGAATAAGTTTGTGAACGATTTATTTTGTTAGCTAGTCTTGCGTAACCGAGTTATAAAGATCATGCTTAATTTTGTAAGCTATCTACTCAAAGTAAAAATGAAAGTACTTGATAAGACAAGAGCTTTTTATAGGTAAAGTCTCAATTCTCAATACCCAAAATTCAATACGTTAAAATGAAAGTTGTAATAGCTGAAAAGCCCTCTGTGGCACGTGATTTAGCCCGTGTGATGGGAGCAAAAGAAGTCAAAGATGGCTATATCGCCGGAAATGGCTATGCTTTTACCTATGCTTTTGGCCATTTGGTTCAATTGTGTACGCCTCAGGCTTACGGTTATAATAGCTGGACTATTTCCAATCTTCCCATTATACCTTCAAATTTTAAACTGGAATCGAAAAAAGTCAAACGGGATGGAAAGCAGATGGATGATAGCGGTGCGGTCAAACAGCTCAATACGATAAAGTCACTATTAGAGCAGGCCGAAGAAATTATTGTAGCGACGGATGCCGGACGGGAAGGTGAGCTTATCTTTCGTAATATCTATTACTTCTTGGGTTCAAAGGTGCCGTTTAAACGTTTGTGGATTTCGAGTCAGACAGACAAAGCCATCAAAGAAGGCTTTGCCAATTTAAAAGAAGGCACTGAATACGATAGTTTGTATATGTCTGCCCGCTCGAGATCAGAATCGGATTGGCTGATCGGCATCAACGCTACGCAGGCAATTACTTTGGCGGCAGGCAATAAAGGGCTTCTTTCTTTGGGTAGAGTTCAGACACCCACCTTGGCAATGATCTGCTCGCGTTACCTGGAAAATAAAGATTTTAAACCACAGGCATTTTATAAAATTCAGGCGGGCTTTGAAAAAGACAATATTAGCTTTAAAGCTACTTCAAATAAAATAGATAAAAAAGATGTTGCTGAACAGACAATCGCTCGATTGACTGTTGGGACAAATGCGCGTGTTGCTAAAGTAGAGGCCAAAGAGACAAAGGAACAACCCCCTTTATTGTTTGACTTAACTTCCCTTCAACAGGATGCGAACAAAAAATATGGCTACTCAGCCGACCAAACCCTGAGTATTGCGCAGACGCTTTATGAGAAAAAGGTTATTACCTATCCCCGTACAGGATCCCGTTACATCGGCGAGGATGTTTTCGAACAGATAGAAGCGCTTTTTCAGCATCTCTCGGATTATGCAGAGGAATCTATTGCTTCCATTGCGAAGAATTTAATCGGGGCAAAGTTAAATAAGCGTTCTGTTGACGATAAAAAAGTAACCGATCACCATGCGCTGCTGGTTACCGATGAGAAGCCCGGCCACATGTTGAAAGAACAGCAAAATATTTACAACATGATTGCCAAGCGTATGGTCGAGAGTTTTTCTGAAGTCTGTATCAAGGATATCACCACAGTTACGATAGATGCACAAGGTGTCGAACTGATCGCAAAAGGGACGGTCATCAAACAGTACGGTTGGCGTCTTTCTGCCGAGCAGATAGAAGCTCCAGATGAGGATAAGAACAACGATGACCAAGATAACGAAAATGCCCAGTTGCCTAAATTGCTGGCCGAGGAATTATTGCAGATACTGACATTGGAACTTGCTGAGCGTTTTACCAAGGCTCGTCCGATTCATACTGAAGCTTCACTCTTAAAAGCGATGGAAACATCCGGTAAAGAAATTGAAGACGATGAAATGCGTCAGGCGATGAAAGACTGTGGACTGGGAACACCAGCTACCCGTGCGGCCACGATAGAGACGCTTTTTCAACGTGACTATATCAAACGGGATAAGAAAAAACTGATTCCCACTGAAAAAGGACTTGCCGTATATAACCTGGTCAAAGATCGTTCGATTGCGAAGGTAACATTGACTGGGAAATGGGAGCAGAAGCTGGAAGAAATGCGGGCGAATAAGGTTTCTTACGATGTTTTTATGAAACATATCAAGGACTATACCGCGAAAATTACCAAAGAATTATTGACATTACGCATTTCGCTGGCTCAAGAAGAGATCAAACCACAGCAAAAGGGGAAAATCAAATGTCCGAAATGTGAGAAGGGACTAATCCTACTCTATGACCGGGTGGCACAATGTGATCACTATGCCCGTGGTTGTGATTTTAAGATCTGGCGAACATTGAACGGTATTTTTCTGGAAGAAAAGGAAATGAAGAATCTGTTGGAAAAAGGGAAGACCTCGGAGTTTAAGGGGGTTAAAAACAGTGAGGGCGCTATTGTAAATGCTCCACTTGTATTCGAAAACTTTAAAGTTAATGTGGGATAGGTCTACCTATCCCACATTATAGCTAGCATCGTAGCGATTTATCTCACGGTTAGAATATCGTCTAAAGCCTTTCCAATCGTTGGAAATTGAAATCCAAACCCAGATCCCGCTAATCTTTCCGGTACTACCCAGCGACTTTTTAACAAAAGCTCAGTTTCCGTCCCGATCAATAAAGCACCTATTTCCAACAGCCATTTCGGTGAAGGGAGACCAATTTTTCGATGCATGATACTTCGAAAAGTCTCCATAAAGGTCTTATTCGTAATCGGATTGGGGGAAGCACAATTTATGACGCCATCTATTTCATGATGTTTTTGTATAAATAAGATAATCTGGAATAGATCTTCGATATGTATCCAACTAAAATATTGATCACCATTACCTTGTATTCCACCTAAACCGAAGCGGACAAGATTTTTAAAAGGTTGTATAACACCGCCATCAGCGCCTAAGACAATAGCCATCCGAAGAGCAACTTGTCTGGTATGGGGTAGGTGGAAATCGAAAAATGTCTTCTCCCATTTCTTTGCGACCTCGACGGAAAATCCCGTTCCGATCTCACCGCTGCTTTCTGTCATTGGACGATCCTCTGCATGACGGTAGATTGTTGCGGTGCTTGCATTTAACCAAAGAATAGGAGGATGGCTGCAATTTTCAATTGCCTTGCCTAAAATACTTGTGGTCTCTGTTCTTGAAGAAAATATCTGCGCTTTGTTGCTGGCGTTATAGCGACAATTGACGGACTTGCCCGCGAGGTTGATCAACATTTCAGCATGTTCAAGTGCGGCCGAAATGGCATCTGTATCGGTCCAGGGTATATTTCCTTTCTGCCGACCAACGAGGATCACCTGATATCCCATTATTTGGAATCTTTTGGAAAGATATTGTCCGACAAAACCTGTTCCACCTGCAATAACTATTTTAGGCATGATAATACCGTTTTTAGAGATCTGTTTTACTCGTTAATTGTTGCTGGCATATTTCTTCTTTGTTTTGCAATTCTTTTGCCCCGGAAGAATAGGAACATATTCAGAAAAAGCATGACACCTAAATAAATGCTGAATCCACCGATTTTATAACTGAGTCGCTCAATGAGTGCCTGTACACTCGGTTCATATAGGCTAATCTCAAGGATATACAAAGCGAATCCCAGGTTCATGAGATAGAAACCAATCCGGAAAAGATTGTTTGTCGCATTGGCGACCTCCGGTCGCCCCGCAAAAATATCATTCATGTACACGATGCTATTTTTGAAAAGCACATACGCAACATAATAGGTCAGTGCAATTGCAATGGGTAGATAAATAAAATACCCGATAACTGTTAAATTTCCCATGATATTATGATTTAATAGTGAATGAATTTGTCTTTTTAGCGAAGAAATAAATGCCAAGTATATTGAAGTAGTGCATGCAGACAAGAACAAATAGTAATGTTCCTGTTTTTAATGCAATACTGCTGATCAGAACCTCAAATGTTTGGATTTGTTTCCAGTAACTGAATTGAATGACGGCATAACCAATATTGAGCAAATAATATCCCATAAGCAATAAGTTGTTTGTCGTGTCTGTTAGTGCAATGTTGTTTTTAAACAACGAAAGAATAAAAATCCGACCGTTTTTGTGAAACAAGCGACCTACCCAAAGGATAATGTAGCAGGTTAGCAAACCATATATTGCGTAAGCAAGGATATTAAAGTTCATAAGATTACATCATTAGTTTGATCAATTTTAGTAACAGATCCCCGCCGCTAGTATTGAATAATTTGTTTGCGATGGTTTCGAGTTGATCTGTCAATACTTGGATATCTTTTACCGTCTTATGAAACTCCTTGCCTTCCGGCGTTTTATCTTTCTCGGTATTTTTGCTGATTTCTCTGAGAATATCCATGACAGGATCAAGTTCTTTTTGCTTGCGCATCACAGCAATTTTCATCGCCCATTTTAATACGTCTTTTTCCGCAACGAAATATTCCTTTCGGTCGCCTGCAATATGTTTTTTGTAAACAATACCATAATCTACCAATTGACGGATACTCATGTTGGCATTACCTCTCGAGATAACCAGCTTCTCCATGATTTCGTCTGTAGACATGGGATTGCTGGCAGAAAGGAGTAATGCATGTACCTGAGCAACTGATTTGTTGATCCCCCATTCGGAGCCCAGCGCTCCCCAGGTATCTATAAATTGCTGTTTTGCTTCTTGTAATTCCATCTTCATTTTTATTTCTTATTCAAATTTATATATAGTTTCTGAATTTTCAAAAATTTCTGAAAATAAAATAAATTAAATAAACAAGTCACCATATCGTAATAAGGTTTTCCTTTTCTTGTGTCCTTTTTGATTTGTATTAACTTTGCGAGTATTATGGCAACAACTTTGTATAATCCATTCAAACAATTTCAGTTTGATCCAGCTATTTGTTTTTTAACGGGCAATCAACTTCAATCTGAAGAAGAGAGCATTCAGGTCTTTCCTGTCTGGATGATGAAATCTTTTCAATTGGAGGATAAGCCATTCAAGATGTTGGATGAGAATCTAGTAACCTATAAGTCCTTGAAACTTCCATGTTCGATCCTTGCTGCAGAAGCAATAGAGGAGATGGAACGTGCCGTTGAACAATCATTTGATCAAGGCTATGAAGCGGTACGACAATTAGATCCTTTGCTACTTTTTCAATGGATGACGAAAATCATCTACGGTGTTGTCTATAACGAAATTCTTGCTGGAATCCGCCAACAGAAAGCCTCAGGTGAGGATATGAATTTTTCACAGGCTTTGGCGCAACGTTTTACAAACTTGCACGCCATGTTGCAGTCGTTGGTCGTTCCGATGGAATTTGAAAATACATTCCCATTTTCCCTCGTTGTTGTGCCAGTAGAAAATGCACCGGATACCTTCATGTATCGTGATGAAATCAATACCCTGATTTTTTCTATTCGTATGAAAGATTTTGCGGTCATTGCCTGCCTTCAGGATAATGCGACAAACAATATCTATCATGAAGATATATTGAAAGTGATTGCAGGAAAAAAACTTCACCCCATACAGTTTGAAGAGTTATGCGCTCGCTATTTCTACTCTGCTTACCTCTTTAACCGTTTGCCAGATTACACTTATTTAAATACACCTCAAAAAGTCTATGTTGAACCCATGCCCTTAGCGGATATGTCTATGAAACCTATATTTGACCATTGGCAGAATAAGACCTATGGTCAGGTGCTGGAAAATTTCTGGAAACCCTGGGGCTTGACTCTGTTTGAAATTATTAAAAATCCAGAACAACCAATTAGCTTTTTACTGAATGATCAAGGTGCTTTTATCACAGATGTTGATATGCCTTTAAATTGAATCTGAAGAAAGTAAAGTAATAAGTTGCTCCAAATACGCGTTAAAATGGTATGATTATGGATGGGATTGGCTATGTATTCACCAAAATTTAAAATTACTGTTTCGACAGTCCTGCTTTTTATCGTTTGTTTGACTTCACAGGCGCAGACTGCTGCTGTTCGTAACATTCCTGCAGATAGCCTTGTTCAAAAGGTAGATGATTTTCCTTATTTTAAGGGTGGCGTAATAGCCTGGTCAAGATTCTTGCAAAATAATCTCGACCTGACACGTACTGTGGCGGCTATGGATAGTATTGCTTACGTAAAATATGGCTCCAAACAAACAGCGATTCTTAATTTTATCGTTTGCGAAGATGGCGCTATTTGTAATATTGAAATCGAGAATAGGGAAAAGGTTAGCCCCGAATTTGCGAAAGCCGTATTGGCGGCAATGCGGAAATCGCCACAGTGGATGCCGGCCTTAGTCAAGGGAAAGGCGGTCAAAACAAAATTCCGGCAACCAGTGGTTGCTGTTATTGAATAATTGAAATGCAAATGTAATTTAGAAAATTAACCATTTATTCACTTCATATGTCATTTTGGGATAAAGTCAAAAAAATCATGAGCGGGGGAGAGGACGAATCTTCCACTGAAAAGAAAGATGTTGAAATTACTGCCGGAGGTTCGACTATATATCGTTATGAAGAGCCCGAGGAAAAAGATCCGAAAGACCTATTCCCTGAGGTACAATGTGTGTATCTTGAAGAGATAGAAGAGCATTTGACAAAATATATAGCTGAGCCAGATCTGGTATTTCACGAAATTATATCCGAATTAGTGCATATTGATGTACACTGGATCAAGCCTAGTGCGAATTATCCATACAATATCTTGGTAACTTCTGGAATGAGTGACCTTCCCATGAACGTTCCAGAGGAAATAGACGATAAGGAAGCTTATGAGCGTGCCGAGTTAATGGTTGTTCTTCCTGCTGATTGGAAAATAGGCGATGAAGAGTTTCAGGATGATAACAACTACTGGCCAGTCTACTTTTTGAAAAGGTTAGCGCGTTTTCCACATGAGTATAAAACATGGTTAGGTTATGGCCATACTATTCCCAATGGGATGGAGGCCGAAGAAATAGCGAATACCGGTTTTGGCTGTATGCTCCTATTACCTCCGATGTTGAGCTTTGATGAGGAATTTTTAGAACTTCAAACAAAAGATGGCAATATCATTAATTTCTATGCAATGATTCCAGTTTATAAGGAAGAGATGGATTTCAAACTGGAAGAAGGAACAGATACCTTGTTGGATCTTTTTGATGAATATGGGATATCCGAACTTGTAGACATAGATCGCCCAAATGTTTGTAGAAAATAATCACCTTGGTCAATACTGTTAAAAAAATGCAGTACTATTTGTGAATGAGTCACCCGATAGTACTGCATTTTTTTATAGACTGTTTTCGATGATCATGATCGTTTTGTCAATATCTTCCTTGCTGATATTAAGATGCGGTCTGAATCGAATACTTTTTTCACCACAACCCAACATAATTAATTTATTGGCATAAGCCCTTTTGATAAATTCGTTACGGGAATCTGCAGAATCAAAATCCAGGGCAACAAATAACCCTTCACCCCTTAAATTACTGAGCTGCGGTCTATCTTTCATAACTTCTTGTAGTTTACTCTTAAGGTAAGTTCCTTTTTCAGCAGCATTAACCAAGAGATTTTCCTGTTCGATCACTTCAAGGATTAGTTTAAAGCGGAGCATATCTATAAAATCTCCTCCAAAGGTGGAGTTGATCCGGCTGGATTCCTTAAACACATGATGTTCGACTTGATCAAATTTTTCCTTATTGGCTAATATGCCACAAACCTGGGCTTTCTTGCCAAATGCAAGTACATCAGGTATAACATCATAATGTTGATAAGCCCACATTTTACCGGTAATACCCAGCCCCGTCTGTACTTCATCGAAAATCAGGAGAATTTCATTCTTGTCGCAGATCTGACGCAGTTGTTGAAAAAATTCTTTCCGAAAATGATTGTCTCCGCCCTCGCCCTGTATTGGTTCAATGATAATGCAGGCAATATCGTTGGGGTTGTCGTGGATGGCTTGATTGATTTCTGCGATTGCCTTCTCCTCTACGGTTATTGTTTGGCTGATATTTTCTGACGTTAGTGGATACGTTAATTTGGGGTTTATAATACGCGGCCAATTGAATTTTGGAAAATACATGTACTTTCGGGGATCCTGCGTATTTGTTAAGGAGAGCGTATAGCCCGATCTACCATGAAAAGCCTGTTTAAAATGGATGACCTGACTCGCTTCTTTTTGTAAGCCCTGAGCGAAATTAAGTCTTGTTTTCCAGTCAAAGGCTGCTTTCAATGCATTTTCCACGGCCAGCGCTCCACCGGAAATAAAAAATGCATAGGAGAGTTCTTTTGGTATTGCCACACGGTCGAAGGTATCCACAAAATCTGCGAATTCTTTTGGGTAGATGTCCGATATAGCAGGTTTGTTGACTGCCATTTTGCCTAGAAATTCATGGTGCTTGACCAGATGGGGATGGTTATAGCCAACAGCCATGGAGGCAAACATGCTAAACATATCCAGGTATTCGTCGCCATTTTCATCGACAACATAAGAGCCGTGCGATTTTTCCATATCCATGACCAGTGGAAATCCGTCTGCCAATATATGTTTACTTAGTCTTTCATGTACGTTGCTCATAATTTCGAATCTGACTGGTTTATAAATCAAATTTTATACCTTGTGCCAATGGTAAGTCTGTTGTATAATTAATGGTATTTGTCTGGCGACGCATATATGCTTTCCATGCATCCGAACCAGATTCTCTACCACCTCCGGTATCTTTTTCTCCGCCAAATGCCCCTCCGATTTCTGCACCTGAGGTGCCGATATTGACATTTGCTATGCCACAATCTGATCCGGCAGCACTAAGAAATAGTTCGGCTTCTCTCAAATTGTTTGTCATCACAGCTGAGGACAGGCCTTGGCTGACACCATTTTGCAATGCGATAGCATTGCCTATGTCGCCTTGATACTTGATTAAGTATAGAATGGGAGCGAAAGTTTCATGTTGAACGATCTCATAATGATTTTCGACTTCGGCAATAACAGGTTGTACATAGCAACCACTTTCATAACCTTTCCCTTCTAGTACTTTCCCTTTAATTAGAAGTTTCCCCCCTTGTGTTTTAATTTTGTCCAGTGCGTTTAAGTATGATTTTACGGCGGCTTTATCAATCAATGGTCCTACATGATTTTTTGTGTCCAATGGGTCGCCAATTTTTAATTGACCATAGGCTTTTGTCAGTTGTTTCTTGACTTTGTCGTAGATGCTCTCATGGATAATCAGCCGTCGTGTGCTAGTGCAGCGTTGTCCTGCTGTTCCCACGGCTCCAAATACAGCACCGATGATTGTCATGTTGAGGTCCGCATCTGGGGTGACAATAATCGCATTGTTGCCACCAAGTTCCAGTAGCGTTTTGCCCAGCCGTTGTGCAACAGTAACAGCAACTTCTTTTCCCATCCGTGTTGATCCTGTTGCCGATACTAACGAGATACGGTTGTCAGCAGCAAGCCATTCACCGACTTCTTTGTCGCCCATGACCAAGTTGGAGATACCTTCAGGTAATCCATTGTCATGGAGGATTTCTGCTAATAGTTTTTGGCAGGCAATGGCACATAATGGCGTTTTCTCGCTAGGTTTCCATACGACTGTGTTTCCGCAAACCAAAGCGATGGCCGTATTCCATGCCCACACAGCTACGGGGAAATTAAAGGCGGTAATAATACCGACTACACCTAAAGGATGATATTGATCATACATGCGATGGCCGGGACGTTCAGAATGAATGGTATTGCCATAGAGTTGTCGGGATAGCCCCAGCGCGAAGTCACAAATGTCAATCATTTCTTGTACTTCCCCCATGCCTTCTTGATAGGATTTTCCCATCTCATAGGAGACTAATTTTCCGAGTGTCGGTTTCAATTCTCGTAATTTATCGCCTAGTTGACGAATAATGTCTCCCCTCTTGGGAGCGGGGATAAGTCGCCATGCTTTGAAAGCGTTTTGGGCATTAGCGATGACTGTCTCATAATCCTTCTGGCTGCTACCTGATACTTTTGCAATGAGTTTTCCATCTACAGGAGATAGAGATTCGAATACCTCACCACCAGAAAACCACTTTTGGCCTGTTGACGAGCCTAAATTCTGGGATGTTATACCGAGTATTTTAAGTTCTTTTTTTATCATAATGGTTTATTTTATTCGTGGAATATGTTAAATATAGGGAATAAAATTCTGTTGAACAAGTTGTGTGTGAATATTGTTCAGTTTGAGAATATTTTATTATCTTAGAGAAGCTAATGTAGACTAAACGATTATGAAACAAATAAATGTTGATTATTTTCAAGTGGATGACCTTTTATCGGAGGAGCACAAGCTTGTCCGTCGTGCTGTTCGGGATTTTGTTCGGTCAGAGATAAAACCCTTAATAGAAGATGCTGCACAGGCACATCAGGCCATAGAAGGGTTGATGCCCAAACTTGGTGCGATAGGTGCTTTGGGGCCTTATATTCCGGTTGAATATGGTGGTGCGGGATTAGATCAGATTTCTTATGGTTTGATTATGCAGGAACTCGAGGCCGGTGATTCTGCTGTTCGTTCGGCGGCTTCGGTACAATCTTCTTTAGTGATGTATCCGATATATACCTATGGTAGCGAGGAGCAACGCCGTAAATATTTACCGGGACTTGCTTCTGGGGAACTTGTGGGCTCTTTTGGTTTAACCGAACCGAATCACGGTTCTGATCCCGGAGGGATGGAAACGCGATTGACAGCGAGTAATGGTGGTTTTTTATTGAACGGTGCTAAGATGTGGATTACAAATTCGCCAGTATGTGATCTTGCTGTAGTTTGGGGACGCGATGAAGCGGGAAAAGTGCGAGGGGTAATCGTTGAACGTGGAATGGATGGTTTTGAAACACCGGAAACATTACATAAGTGGTCTTTACGAGCTTCTAAAACTGGCGAGCTGGTTTTTCATGATGTCTTTATTCCCGCTGAAAATGTATTGCCTGAGGTAAATTCGATGCGTGGGCCGCTGTCTTGTTTGAATTCTGCACGGTATGGAATATCTTGGGGTGTAATAGGAGCGGCGATCGACTGTTATGAAACGGCTGTTCAATATGCTCTGGAGCGTCAGCAATTTGACCGACCAATTGGCGGGTTTCAGTTGCAACAGAAAAAATTGGCTGAATTTCTGACAGAAATTACGAAGGCTCAGTTGTTGTCTTGGCGCTTGGGGCTTTTAAAGAATGAAGGGAAAGCAACTCCACAGCAAATTTCGATGGCCAAAAGGAATAATGTGAATATGGCTTTACAGATCGCGCGTGAATCCCGGCAGATTTTGGGAGGAATGGGCATTGTTGGAGATTTCCCAATTATGCGACATATGATGAATCTTGAATCGGTTATTACGTATGAAGGAACTCACGATATTCATTTATTGATTACTGGTCAGGATATCACGGGCCTAAATGCATTTTCTTCTTAGGTTTGATAGTAATTATAACATGCACACCCTGTTGTTTAAAATAAACAAAACTTATAGATAGTCTATTTATCATTCCTTGATCCTGCTACGAGTAGGCTATTTTAATTTGTATTTGTAGTTTTTGATCTTTTTCTCAAAAACTACAAATACAAAACTTTTACCTCGTTTTAGCAGAACTATCCCCATTATTTTTTTAAGTTTCCTGATTTCTGAAACCAACCCGTCTTTGGACCGGAGTAGGGCTGCCCCTTTTCTAAAAATACTTATTGTCTATCGGTTACAACAATAATTGCCTTATGTTTAGCAGTGGAAATTCATTGTTACCCTTGACTGGCACCTATTAAAGCCTTGTTATTATTTATTCATCTAACTGCCGAATGGAAGAAATAGACAGTCCTGAGAACAGGACTGTCTAATCTGATTTTTCATATGGATAAGTCCTATATTAAGATAGTAATACAATAGTCCTAAGTTAGGTTTAATCTAGGTATTTATTAGCTATTACCTAAGTAATACCTAAACTAAACCTAAACAAAACCTAAGTAAAACCTAAACTAACCTTCTATAGATACTTATATTAATCATAACGATATTTACTTCCATCCGCTCCGCTCACCTCCCAGCATTCGTTCTTTATGATCAGGTTACTTTCGGAGCTCTTTTACATCCAGACTCCCTATTCTCCGCTGGCCGCGACTTTTCCACCGT
>JAQZAZ010000069.1 GCA_029239355.1 Sphingobacterium sp. | reverse complement strand
TTTAAAAAAGAAACAAGACCATATTACCCTCGTCGGGTAACATGGTCTTGCTTTCAATCTATACGAAGATAATAATTGTTTTCAACAAAACAAATTCTTATCCATCAAATCTAATCAAATCTCCTCTTCATCAACAAATCTATAGCCCAAACCACGCACTGTTTGCAGATAATGTGGTTTATCCGGATTTGTTTCAATCTTCTTCCGCAAACGCACTACGTGCATATCCAGCGTCCGCGTATTTACGTTCGAGCTATACCCCCATACTACTTCCATTAGTTCTTCACGGGTGATCTCTCGCCCCAGATTTTGAAGAAAATGTAATAAGATCCTATTTTCCAAAATAGTCAATTCCACTTTTTTACCATCACGTATTAAGGAATGAATATTTGGATGGTGTTCTGTCTGTCCGAACTTGTAGATCTCAGGGCTATTCTTAGGTAGGAAAAACTTCACCTTATTATCTATCATAGCAATCAACACATCCATATTGAATGGCTTACTAATATAGTCCGTCACACCAAAGCTATAAGCTTCAATCTTGTCCACATCTTGGGATTTGGCGGTCATCATAATAATGATATTCTCAAATCCTGCCTTACGGACATCCTCGCAGATCTCGTTACCTTCTTTTCCTGGGAGCATCCAATCTAACAGGACCACATCTGGTCTTTTCTCCAAGATTAAACTTTCTGCTTCATTCCCATTTCCGCTTTGGATGACTTGATAGCCTTCAGATTCTAATCGATGTTTCACCAAGAAACGTAGGTTCTCATCATCTTCAATAACAGCAACAGTGATGTCTTTATTCATAAGTAAACAATTTGTCTTTTAATATCCAGTTTATTCTACAAGTTTTCATGCTTTCTAAACATGGATATTTCATATTTAAATTTATTTTTAAACCGGAAATACCAACGTGAAGGTAGTGCCCTGCCCCAGTTGGCTTTTTACTGTAATGTCCCCACCGATGAACTCAGTGATTTCCTTACAGAAAGCCAAACCTAAACCAATACTTCCTTGCTGATTATATTGACTTTTTATTCTATAAAACTTTTTGAAGATATTGTTAAACTCCGCCTTCTCGATACCAATTCCTTCATCCTTAAAAGTGATAACAAAATTCTTCTTATTTTGTTGTATCGCAATATCCAAGATTTTATGCCCTGTTTTTGAATATTTGTAGGCATTGTCTATCATATTTTGAAACACACTACTCAATAATACCGGATCTGCCAGCATTGACGTTCTTACATCAATTTTTGTGCTAATCTTGAAGTCCGCGTATTTTATTCTCGAGGAAGCAACCAGATTTTCAGTAAATTCCTCTAAATCCACCTCCTCCTTATTTAATTTGATGGTTTTATTTTCAATCTGACTAAACGACAATAATTTATTCATTAGATTATTGAGACGGTCAGCTTCCTGATCCAATATATTACCATACATCTTTCGCTCTTCGTCAGAAAGAACTTGTGCACTCTTGATATTATTTCCCGCAATTTTTATCACACTTACAGGTGTCTTAAACTCGTGGGTCAAATTGTTGATAAAATCATATTGCAATTTAAAAAGTCTCCCGTTAATTTCTAAATTTCTATAAATTAAATATAAAATTGCAATCAAAATAATATAAATCAAGGATATACCGCCCAATACGGGCCAAAAACTTCGATTTATCTCTTTCGAAAGAAAACTTTTACTTGATCTGAAGAGCAATTTATAATCAGCCAAAGCGCCTGGCAAAGGCATTTCTGTCGAAATCTCATCATTTTCCGGCGTGATCGGGGCCCCCACTAATGGCACAATCTCTACTTTTTCATAGAGATTCGTATAACTATTTTTAACCTCCAAATACATTGGGTCAATTTGAAAGTTGAACATGTCTTGTTCATAGCCAACAGTGTGGTCCAAATTTCCTTCCATAATGGATTTATAAACAATCAAATCGTTAACCCTTGGTATATTTAAATAGGTAATCTGTCCGGGTCTGATCGTATAGAATACTTTCAAAATATCTTTATCCGAAAGCTTTGCATTCGGTTGCAATTTATCGATATAAGTAGCTAGCTTAACACCTATGTTATTAATTTCCTCAGAATGTAGTCCCATCTGACCGCGGTCACGAATTGTATTTTTATTGAGCCCCGAACGGGATACTGTAAAAAAAGTAATGGTTTTGGGCTGAATTCTTAGATTATTGACGATAAAGCCGTAATTTAAATTATGGTCATTATTAAATTGTAGATCAAAAAAACCAATTTCCCGCACAAAAGGGTAAGAACTTAAGATACTATAAGCATATTTACCGGCCTGTACAGAATCTAAAAAGCCTTGATAAAAGGAAACCTCAGGAATTCTATTTTGAAAAAAGTCATTGAAAGGAATTAAGGTTTGATCAAAAATTTCGGATTTCCTATTGGTAAATTCATTCTTAATATGGGACTCGGTATAACTTCTCGATAGAAAAAGTGCAAAAATATACAAACCACTGATGACAATGAAAAACATCAGCAATAGTCCATAATTTTTTCGATAACTATATTTTTCTGCTTTCATATAATGCCCCTAGTCTACTAGATATTTTGCCAAAAATCGTTCCAGCTCATTATAGTAGCCAAATACATTCTCATCCTTTTTAAAGGTTCTATCTTCATCTTCCTTAAGAAAATATTGTACAGGAACATTGTTGTTTTTTAGCTTTTGAACAAATTGATTTGCATCCGTTACCGAGCTAAATCGATCTTTACCTCCTTGGACTAGTAATACAGGTATCCGTACTTTGTCAGAATGGAAAACCGGAGATATATTTTTAAATAGCTCTGCTTCCCGGATAGGGTTCCCCACGATCTGATACATTTTTTGTACATAGGATTTAAAATAAGGCGGAATATCCCTAAAATAGGTAAATAGGTTGGTGTATCCAGAATAAGAAACTGCACATTTATACAAGTCTGAATTGAAACAAGCCGCATGCAGGGCCGAATATCCGCCAAAGCCTCTACCAACAATTGCTACACGATCCTTATCGGCGATTCCCTCTTTAATCAACCATTTCACACCATCCGTAATATCATCTTGAATTTTCCCACCCCACTCCTTAAAACCCGCCGTCCAAAACTTCTTTCCAAAACCCGTCGACCCTCTATAATTCATTTGAAAAACTAAATATCCTCTGTTCGCTAAAAACTGGGCCTCATTATCAAAACCCCAAACTTCCCTTCCATTGGGACCGTCATGGGGTAATACTACCATAGGAAGATCTTTTCGATTGGAATGCACAGGATAGGTCAAATATCCAGATATTGTTATACCGTCTCTCGCTTTGTAAGTAATAAACTCATTTGGGGACAATTGTTTATCTTTAAGGTCGGAATTATTATCTGTTAATTTGGTCAATTTTTTTGTGATAAAATCATAAAAATAAATTCCACCAGGGTTGACATCTGTATAGGTTTTAATAATCACTTTCTCACCTGAAACATCGGTACTGAGAACCTGGAATTCAAAGCCATCAATTTGCTTCGAAAGTTCATCATATTTCTTTTTTGTCTGCTCATCAAAAAAATGCCGGTTTTGCTTTGAAGTTGTGTAATTCACAAACAACAAACGATTCTGCTCCGGAAAGTATCCCCCAGGGCTCACATCGACCTCTTTATGACTATACAGCTCCCCCAATTCCCTTTCATTGACAAGGTCATAGCTAACAAGGGCTAGCTTATCGCGGTTTATATTTGACAGGGCATAGATAATACTGTTTGAACTATCTTTGTATCCTAAAGGGGTAAAGCTACTCTCAAGATCACAGCGTATAATCTCCTTAAAAGGTTGTTCCTGTGAAGCCCTGAAAAGAACAGATTGCTGTACCGAATCGTTGGCAATCGCCAAGCGGACCTGCCCGTCTTCGGAAGCAATCCAGGAGCTCATATTACCTGGGTTTTGCAAAATCAATTCCCGTGGTCTACCGTCCAGGTAAATGCGATAAAGGTCGAAAAATGAAGAGTCTCGATCGTTGATCCCCGCCACAAAAGCCTCTTTACCGGAAACCATCGAATGAACCCACCTGAACCGTGCACGAACAGGTTTAATGAGTGGCCAAATCTTTTCTGTGTTAATATCCACTGCATATAAACGTAAACTATCCTGGGAAGATTGTTCGGTCAAAAAAGAAATTTTGGAATCATTGTTCCAAACAAATGATTTTACATTAATATCATTCTGATAAGTCAGCTGTTTGGAGCTGTCCTGATGCATTAAATCTATTAAATAGATATTTTTGCAATGATTGTCCATGCCAATATAAGCAATAAACCGCCCATTGGGAGAAATCTTAAAATTTGATTTTTCAGGTGTGGAAAAGAATTGATTGATGGGTATAGGGTCAACTTTATGTTGTTGGCATCCCAACATAGTCAATATACAGAAAAACAAAATAGTCCAAAATTGCAACCTCATAATCCCAAATGCGTCCTTATCAATTAACTCAAATATTGTAATTAAAAACCAAATTGCAGCCAATGCAACCTTATTTTTACAAGATATAGTAATTAAACGTAATATTCAAAAATAGCGTATAAAACCGTATTTTTGTTTATGTTTTTATATAATGTGTCTATTATAGCAGAAGAAACAATCCATCATGAGATCGTTTCTTGGATTGAGGATAATATCGTGCAATCCCAAAAATTCCAAGTTCATTTTCTGGAGATGCTCCAGTCGCCCCACGAAGGAATAACTTATTGTATCCAGGTGGTTTTACCTTCGGAAGAACATATTGCCGACTTCCAACAGGTACATTTGATACCTTTACAACAACTTGTTTCGGAGTCGTACAAGGACAAGGTTTTCCTTTTTGACAGCACAATGAAATATTTAAAAAAATAAGGAGCTTTAAAGCTCCTTATTTTTTTAATATAAACTAGAATTCTTTATTCTTCTTATTACGCTCCAGTTCTTCGTCTTTTTCAGCAATTTCCATCGCTAGTTCGTACCGTGGATCATAACTTATTTTGGGCGTTAGGAAATGTAATAGGATTAAACGGGCATACCTAAAATTAAAAGGGGCGAAAACTAAAATAGTAGCCGCCAAACCACTTATATAAACCCATGGGGACTCGCTCCTGGTCAAAATTGCGATGATCACCGATACGGCTACTGTTTGCGCAACAGATAATGCATAACTCACATACATCGCCGCATAAAAATAACCCGGTTCGACCTCATATTTAACACCGCAATGCCGACAGACTTCATTCATCTGCTGCTTTCCTAGGCTATAGACCTTTCCTTCAAATACATTTCCAACATGACATTTGGGGCATTTGGAATGTAGCATTGCATGAAATTTAGATGTCGGCATTACTTTCTATTTTATCTCGTTAATAAATTTTTTGGTAGGTGGATTCTTTTTACGGTATTTTTTATACCAGAGATAGCCCAATCCAGCCGCAGCCAAATAAGGGATCACCAATAGAAACAAGATGCCATCATTCAACCCTTTTCCCTGCATATTCCCTTCTTTCGTGGAATTTTCGGCATTCAATGTACACATCGCACACTGTGCTCGGGAAATAGAAACCACCGAGCAGCTTAAGGTAAATATTACGAGTAGATATTTAAACCATTTCATAGCTCAAAGTTACTGAAAATTTAACGATTAGCGTACCAATGCTTCAAATTTGTCCCAAAAGCCGTCTTGCGGCAATGAAGCTACCAGCTTCATCTGCTCTTTTTTTATGGGATGTGTAAACGCTAGCGATCGCGAGTGCAAACAGATGCTTCCCAATGAACTCCCTCTTGGATATCCGTATTTGTTATCGCCAACAATAGGACAACCCATCGCCGCCAGCTGCGCACGAATCTGATGCGTACGGCCTGTAAGAGGTTCAACACGTAACAGGTAAAAGCCATTCAACTCACCTATTACCGCATAATCCAGTTCGGCATAGGTACCACCCTTCACTTCACGCGGAAATGCTTTGGTCACTCTCGTCTGTCTATTTCGAATTAACCAGTTAATCAATTTACCTTCAGCATTTCGCGGACGTTGACGCACAATGGCAAAATAAGTTTTTTTCACCGTACGATCTTGAAAAAACTTATTCATACGTTCCAGCGCCTTACTTGTCTTCGCAAAAAGAATCATACCACTTACAGGCCGATCTAACCGATGGATCACCCCCACATAAGCATCATTGGGTTTACCATATTTCTTTTTCAGGTAGATCTTCACCATATCTTCCAATGATAGGTCACCGGTTTCGTCAACTTGTACGATATCTCCTGCTCGTTTATTGATTCCTATTAGATGATTGTCTTCGTAGATCACCTCTTTATCCGTAATTTCAGATTTATTCATTTCTTTTAAACTAAAGATCATCCAAACGTGCGATTATTTAAAATAATCCATTAAAAAAACGCCCGACTTATCGTGGAGAAAATGCTCGGTCCTCCATCGTTTTCCAAACAACAGTAAAAATTTTCGACGAATTTGTACCACATGCGCTCAGAAAAAAAGGCCCTACGCAAGCGTAAAGCCTTTCCATATTTTGTTAATCAAAATTACTGCGCACTATCCGTCTTTAGTAATTCTGCTTTCTTTGCATCTTCTTTCATCTTCTTCTTGAAGAAGCCACGTAATAAGAAGTTATGTTGCAAAGCTTCCATATTCTCATCTAATTTCTCCGTACTTGAATTCAAATTGTTGATTGCTGACTTAATTTGGTTTGCTGAAGCAGGGTCGTTCAATAAGACACCGACTGCATTATCCTTATCATTCAATCTGCTCGAGGCATTATTCAAGTTATTGATCAACGCATTTGCCGTTTGAGATACGCCCTGCAATTGAGCTGCTGATTGACGTAAATTGGAGAAGATAGCGGTATCAGTTGTCAGATCATGAATCAAACCTTTATTGCTGTTCAGCGAATTTGTCAATGTCACCAAGTTTGCAGATGCTTTATTCGCATTGTTCATCGCTGCACTGATGGACAATAAACTAGCACGGAGCGTATTCACCATAGCCGTATCGGTCAACATCGCACCAACCATTCCTTTTCCATCTGCTAAGCCACGTGATATCTCGACAAAGTCTGTTGTAATCTTAGCTAAATTTTCATTATTTACCTGCAACGTTTCCATCATCGCCTCCATATCAGCGGTTTTGGCCGAACGCAAAAAATCACCGGTTTCTACGGTAGGCGCATTTTGCGATCCCCCTGAAATAACGACAATCTTATTACCAATCAGTCCATCAGAACCTAATTTTGTGACTGCATCTTTACGAATATATTCCGCAGATTTCTCTTCAATAGTTAAAACAACTTCGACATCCTGTACACTTTTAAAATGGATATTTTTAATAATACCTACCTTAACTCCAGAAAACCAGACATTACTTCCTACTTTCAATCCTGCAACATCAGGAAATGAAGTTGTGATTTCGATGTTTCTTGTAAATTTCTTCTGTTGACTGCCTAAAATAAAAATCCCAGCCAAAAGAATCAATACGCCTAAAAAAACAAAAATACCAACAATGATTGCTCTTTTATTTTCTGCCTTACTCATGTATATTATAGAATAAAATTATAATTATAAAACGCTTTTACACGTGCGTCATCTGTATCAAAAATTTCTTCAAAAGACCCCTGTCTTTCAAACTTACCGTCCAATAACATCACAATACGATCACCTACTTCCTTTGCACAGGCCAAATCGTGTGTTATAATAATTGACGATGTCTTATACCGCTCCTGAACCTCATTAATTAATCCATTAATATCCAAACAAGTGATCGGGTCAAGACCCGCTGTCGGTTCATCATACATCATGATCTCTGGTCTCAGGATTAACGTACGAGCTATACCAATCCGCTTACGTTGGCCTCCTGATAATTCAGATGGCATCTGGTTGATTGCTTGGGATAAGCCTACACCATCCAACACCTCTTCCACTGCATAATTAATCTCAGATCGTGTGAGCTTCCGTTTATTTCTCACCAAAGGAAATTCCAAATTCTCACGAACCGTCATACTGTCATAAAGCGCACTATTTTGGAAAGAAAAACCTATTTTTAATCGTAGTTCACGCAATTGACGATCGTTTAATTCCGTAACAGGTTCACCTAATACATCAATTGTCCCTTCATCCGGTTTTAACAATCCCGAAATCAACTTGATCAGCACCGATTTACCTGTACCCGAACGTCCTAATACAACAAGGTTTTCTTCCTTATATAATTCCAGGTTAACGTTCTTTAATACATGGTTATCCCCAAACGATTTACTGACATTTCTGATTTCAATAACGGATGGGGAATGATCAATATTTAATTTAGCTTTTTCCATATACCACTATCCAAAGAACGATAAAACCTGAACTATAATTATTTCCTCAATAAATACAAGAAACATCGAAGCAACCACGGCCGCATTGGCGGCCTTACCGACTCCTTCTGTACCTTTAGAAGAAAAATATCCACAATAGCAACTAACAGCTCCAATGGTAAAGCCAAATATAACAGCGCGTAATACCATAGCGCCTAAATCCTTGAAGGCAATTGTTTCAAATACCTGTGTAAAAAAGCTCAAAAAGCTCAAGTCATCTTTACTCATCATACTTAAGTAGCCACCTAAAAGACCAATGCCTGCTACATAGAAACAGAGCACAGGAATACCAATAGTTGTAGCTATAATTCTACTTACAATCAAATATTTATAAGGATTCGTACCTGATACCTCCATTGCATCAATCTGTTCGGTCACATTCATCGAACTTAATTCGGCACCAATTTGCGACCCTACTTTACCCGAAGCAATCAAAGCCGTTACCAAAGGAGCCAGTGCACGAACAATAGCAATAGAAATTAAGGATGGCAACATCGAAGTTGCACCAAATTCTTCTAAGGAAGGGCGAGATTGTTTGGTAAAGACAAAACCAACGATAAATCCTGTTAAACTGATCAAAGGCAAAGATTTATAACCTATCTCATAGCATTGGCGAATAATTTCTTTGAATTCATATGGTGGTGTTACTAATTCGCGCCAAAACCGCAATAAAAAACGGTGAATGTTTGCGAATTCTAGAAAAAAAGTCTGAAGTTTTTTAGCCATTTAAAATTATGTCTATGTCAAATTAATGTGTTATAAAACACCTCATATGCTCAACAAACACGTAACAATTCGAGCGGTAAAGGTAAATAAAAATATGTATCTAAAATTGTCGTTTATGTAAAAAGATCATCAATTTGACTTTTATATCTATAAAATCAGATTTATGTGATACTGATTAAACCATTTAATACGTTATGCTGTCATAATAACAAAGACAATAGCATAGAGTTTTGTCGTACTTAAAATATTACGAAGATGAAAAATTTGGGAAATATAAAATATTGGGTATTGGGTCTAATCGGTGTTGCTTCTTTTACAAGTTGCACAACATCAATGGCCCAAAGAGGGGGATACACAGGTTATAATAACTATAATAACACTGGGGTTTCATTTCAGATGTTCTATGACGAACTTTCACCATACGGACAATGGGTCAATGATCCAAATTATGGATATGTATGGATCCCTGATGCTGGCCCGGACTTCCAACCTTATGCAACCAATGGTTACTGGTCAATGACTGATTATGGTAACACCTGGGTTTCCGACTACGATTGGGGGTGGGCTCCTTTCCACTATGGACGATGGAATTACAATGACCGTTATGGCTGGGGTTGGGTTCCTGATTACGAATGGGGGCCAGCATGGGTCAACTGGCGTCAAAGTAATGACTATTATGGATGGGCTCCATTGGGTCCCGGTATGAACATTAATGTTTCGGTCAATATCCCTATGAACTTCTGGACCTTTGTTTCAGTCAATCATTTCATGAACCGAAACATGGATAGATATTATGTAAATCGTCGCAATTATAACAACATCTATAATAGAACAACTGTGATCAATAACACCACGATCATTAATAATAATTATTATGTTGGTGGTCCGAGGAGATCTGACATCGAACGTAATACAGGTAGAAGTGTTACAGTCAACAGGATTACCAATGCCGATCGTCCTGGATCTGCGCGTAGTAGCAGCAATCGTTCACGGACAAACGAAATCAGTATGTACCGTCCGAATGTAGACCGCAACACACGCTCTTCTGCACGTCCGACCAATGTTGTTGACGCTTCGACTCGCACCCGCAGCAATAATAGTGCAATATCGGATCGCACCAACCGTGTCATCTCCAATCGGGATAACATCAATACAAGATCCGGAAACCGTGAATTATACATAGACAATAGTGGTAATGCATCGGTAAGATCACGTAATAATAACAGTACCACCGGATCTACACGTAGTTCTGGAGACAATAACAGCAGAACGAGAGATAATGGTTCGACCAACAGAAATAATGTAGGCACAACACCAAATTCAAACAATTACGATTTCAGAACACGGTCCGACAGGCAGTCGAATCCAGCAAATAATAACAACCCTACTTCTACCGTTAGAACCAGACAAGGAAACGCTGTTGACAACGGTAGCGTTGTCAACAGCCGAAGTACGGACTACAATGCACGCGTGAGAACGGGTACAAGCAACACCGGTGGAGCAAATTCTTCACGCGGTTCGCAACCAACAACAGCGCCACAAAGAAATGGAAACTATGACTCGGGTAACAGTAGAACTCGTTCAAGCCAGCCCGTAAACCAACCTGCCCAACCAGTGCAAAACAGAGGCTCTGAGGGTTCCCGAACAAGGTCATCAGCTCCTACGGTCAACAGGTCAGGTTCAGCAAATAGCGGAAACTCTTCAGCAGCAAGGTCGAGATCATCTGAAAGCTCTAGTCGTTCGGGAGGTAGTTCAGAAAGAACAAGATCGCGCTAAGAGATCAAAAATTTAAGCTTAAAAAAAGCGGGTCAGTAAAGTACTGACCCGCTTTTTTTTTCAATGTTTAACTATTCGAGGTGCTAACGTATTTTCTTCAATCATCAAAGACTTCGTTACGGGCGGTTATCGACTTATATAACTTCGATATATAGGATACCTAGTATCACGATAGTTATATTTATGACGAACAATCCGAACAATTTCATGTTAATTAGTAAATTTACGGCTTCAAACAAAAATCAGATTAATAAAGATGGCTTCATTCACCTCTATATTAGATAACGACTTTTACAAATTCACGATGCAGAATGCGGTAGTCAAGCTATTTCCAAAGGCAAAAGCACGCTACCACTTTATCAATCGGGGACATCATAAGTTCCCGGAAGGATTTGACATTCTTTTAAAGGAGGCTGTAAACGAAATGGCAGACCTACGGCTTACCAAAGCCGAGAAGGCCTTCTTTGCGCGGACTTGCCCTTACATTGATCCCACCTATTTTGATTTTCTACAGGGATATCGTTATGATCCAGATGAAATCAAAATCACCCAAGATGGGCCTGATCTCGAGGTTGTTATTGAGGGATATTGGTACCGAACCATCCTTTGGGAAGTACCGCTAATGTCGCTCATTTGTGAACTTTTCTATGAGTCACAAGGTTTAATTCGTGCGTCAGATGAAGAAGTGATCGCGACAGCCAAAGATAAAATTGAAAAATATAAAAAACTTCATATTACCATTGCCGATTTCGGCACTCGCAGACGGCATTCCTACGAAGTCCACGATCTGGTTGTCCGTACTTTAAAACAATACGGAGAAAAAACCTTTATCGGAACCAGTAATGTTCATCTGGCCATGAAATATGAGACCAAACCTATTGGCACACATGCACACGAATGGTTTATGTTTCATGCAGCCAAATATGGCTATAAGATGGCCAACTTGCTGGGCTTGGAACACTGGTCCGATGTTTATCGGGGTGACCTTGGGATAGCGCTATCCGATACGTATACGACAGAAGTTTTCTTTCAGCAATTTGATAAAAAGCTTACCAAATTATTTGATGGCGTGCGCCACGACAGTGGCGACCCTTTGGAATTTACAGACAAGGTGATTGCACATTACAAGAAAAACGGGATAGATCCGCTATCAAAGACGATTATATTTTCCGATGGACTTGATTACGATAAAGTTGAGCGGATAGCGAATTATTGTGAAGGCAAGATTTTACACTCTTTTGGTGTTGGCACCAACTTTACCAACGATGTAGGGCTCAAACCCATGAATATCGTCATTAAAATGACTGACGCTCTTCCAGAAGATGATCAATGGACACCCGTTATCAAACTTTCGGATGAACCTATGAAACACACTGGTGATGAAGATTCGATCTATATCGCAAAAAAAGTATTAATGATTGAAAATGACAATGTATAGAGACGTGTATGGTGAGGCTTTGGATGATTACTTTATCCATCAAGAGGAAAAATTTCCTTTGATACTCCATACAAGTTATGGCGACCAGGACGAAATGCCTGTGGAAGTATTCTTTAGAGACAGTGACGATTTCCCAGAACTGGAGTTTATCGGATTATCACTCTGTGATGGACGGGTATTGGATGTAGGAGCAGGAGTAGGCGGACACAGCCTGTATTTACAAGAAAAAGGATTTGAGGTTGATGCTTTGGAAATATCGCAAACGGCCTGCCATATCATGCAACAACGAGGTGTACAACATATTATCCGCGAAGATTTTTACCAATTTACAGGAAAACAATACGATACGCTTCTGTTTCTTATGAATGGTGTCGGTATTGCTGGCGACATTGATGGTTTTAAAAAGTTATTGCTCCATAGCAAAACGCTCCTAACCGAAAAAGGACAGCTTATTTTTGATTCTTCCGATATTAGTTATCTCTATGAAGATTATAACATCAAAAAGCCAACGCACTATTTTGGAGAGATTCAATATCAATACGAATATAAAGGACAAAAGGGCAATCCCTTCAAATGGTTATATTTAGATCAGGATGAACTGATCAAAATATCCCACGAACTGGGCTGGGTAGTCCAGATTCTATATGAAGATGAAAATGATCAGTATTTGGTTCGTATGGAACCGAAAAATAACCGACCTATTTCAAAACTTTAGGCACAACTGAAAACGCATCAAAAAAACCTTAATACCTATTCGGTAATTAAGGTTTTTTGCTTTCGTATGCTAAACATCGTCAGCATGTTTCAGGATTTCACCTACTACTTTTGGGATCTAATATAGATATCACCCATAGAAGTCTTCAGGATCACATCCTGTCCGCCACCATTCATTTTCCCTTTAACAGTATTTGACATGTTGTAAGCATTATTTTTAGGTTCCTCCACAGGTTTTTCAAACTGAAATTCATCTGCCGCATAAATATTGCCCATTGAGGTCTTCATATCTACGTTGGCGCCGAATCTTGCTGGGAAAGCGACATCCACAGCCCCCATTGCGGCGATAAGGGAGATCGGTCCTTTAACCGGTTGTACAAATTTGGCGACCACATCTCCCTGAGCGACTTTTACATTGAGCGGTCCGGTTACATTGATTACTTTTACATCTCCCATGGTACTGGAGATCTCCACCTCAGCTTTAACATCCTTTATCTCGATACCACCGCCATTAAAAAAACCGCCGCGGCCTTTTACGCTAATAGGAAGATTAAAAGGAACCCGCACATGTACCGAATCCTCCATTGGCATGCCCACCAAACTAATTTCTGTCACGCCAGCATTATTCTGAATATTCATGCCCATTCCCGAATTATCAGACAAACCCGAACCGTTAACTACGCGTAAACCTTTAGTACGATCGTTTTCTTCCTGTTCTTCTACGTTCGCTGTAATTAAAACATCTTTACCATTATAACCTTCGATAGCAACATTATCAAATTTTAACATCAGCTTCTCTCCTAAAACAGGCACTTTAAATTCTTTCCAAACTTTCTTTCCACTATTTCCAACTGGCCCTCGCATTTCTCTAGGAGGTTTGGGTGCTTTTGGTGGAATAACACCTTCGGCGTTCTCCGTAATTTGGGCTTGCAACGCATTTGCAAAAAGCAAGACCATTCCCATAATCATTATTCTTATCCTTTTCATCGCTCTAATTATTTAATCCTTTATCTATTTTTTTTATATCTATTCCTGAGCGCTTAAGCGCTTTTTTCCAATTTACCGCGAAGGTCGCTATAGCCTCCTCATAATCTATACTAGTGCTATTGGTGCAACAGTACCGCATAAGCTTGCTCCTTTACAAACTTCAGGGTAAAGGGATCCTCTACAATAGCATTCAGCTTATCCTTTGTGCTATTTTTCATTTCCAATTCATCTCTCTGCCCAATCATTTGCATCAGTTCAACCTGCAATGTTGGATCATTTTGCGCGACAAAAAAGTCCTGAACTTTTTGTTGTCTAGCTTCCGGTGTCATACCATCCAATAAGGTTTCAATGGCTGCCATGCGCACATTGCTACTTTCATCCGAAACTGCTAGTTTCTCCAGCGCCTGTGTTGCATCTTCGTTCAGACTACCCTGTTTTTGAAGACCAAGTACAGCCGCCAGACGTGTACTAGACCTGATGGAGTCCTGAAGCATTTCAATATAATCCTGTTTTTTCTCTTTCAGATTCTTGTCCTTTACCGCTTTTTGTACCTCCCTCTTTGCTACACGATTTGTTCTTTGACCAGCTACCATTGTCTGTATGGTTCGAATAGGGTTCTCCTTTTCAATTTCAACAGCAACTTCCTGCTGGGCAGATTTTTCCATTATTTTCGCTTCTTTTTGAACAGTAACTGGTGTGATATTCGCTACTTTAGCAGTATGGTCAGATCCACCGTTCTGATTAAAAACTAACAATGTAGCAGTTCCCACCAATAATATCGCTGCCGCAATGCTCGCCCACCGCCATAAGGGTTTGATTTTCTTTTCCTGTACCTGAGGAACCACCTGTGGTTTGATTTTATTCCATAAATCCGCAGACGGCTCTTTGTGGTCAAATGCATCCCTGTTCGCATTTACAAAATCCTTCAAATTATCCCGCATAATTATACCTCTCCTTCAATTGTTCGTAAATTTTCTTTTTGGCGCGGTGGTATTGACTCCGTACCGCTACTGCTGTCATTCCCAAAGATTCAGCCACTTCATCATGGCTCATATCTTCAAAAAGATAAAGATTGATGACCATCTTAGGGATCCCAGTCAACTGATCAATTACAGATTCCAAATCAGTCAGCTGGCATTCGCGCCATTCCTTCTCCAGTAGTTCGTCTTCGCCCTCGTCTTGGATTTCCAAATCATCAATTGGTGTATAATACTGCTTATTCTTCCGCAAAAGAGATATCGCCTTATTCACCCCCATCCGTCGCAACCAAGCCTCCACGCTAAGTACCGCCTGCCATTTATCCGATTTTGAGAAAAACTCCACAAAAGTCTCTTGCAAAATATCCTCGCTCTCCTCCTGATTGGACAAAATCCGATAGATTGAATTAAAAATCTTCTTCGCATAGCGATGGTAGAGCTGTGCAAATCCCGACTCATTACCGGATTGGCACATTGCTAATAAATCTTTATCGCTAAGTTGATTTTGCACGTTTACTATTTAATACCGTTAATCTCTATGTTTCTATTCTATAGTCGGACAGCACCAGAAAATGTTGCAATTTAATTTTATTTTTTTTCTAAGATAAATAAAGAGCCATTTACAGGCGTCGACAAATACGTTTTTTGAGCTTTATAGGCTATAAAAAAACACCCATGGAAAATACCATGAGTGCTTGCATTAACAAAATATACTTAATGAAGTTTTGTGAACTCCTCAATAAGAGCGCTTTTATTTCACTTTCAGATAAGTTTCAATAATCGTATGTTTTACCCCAAGTTCAGGCAGGTTTTCCTCCCCCCGTTGAATAAGTGTATCCCCTTTAAATTCTAGCTCAAAATCAAACTTATTACTTTCCCAGTCACGCAGGCTACAGTATTGTAACCGTTCCTGGTAATTTTTGCCGTCAAATGAATAGGTTCCTCCGCCAGCGAGAAAATGAGGTTCTTTCCCTTTCCCCTTCTCCTTATCATGATTGAAAAACGAGAAATGATCTTCATTAAACATCTTAAACATTTCGGTTTTACTGGTATCCGTGAATGCGGTCACCGTATCTTTTCCTTTGATCGTCTTACTTTCCAAAAGTCTATATGTTCCGGTCAATGTATTGGCTTTTGTAGCCTCATTTTCCTTTTGCTTTTCGTCAACGCTATTACAGGAAAAGACAATGTACGGCAGGGCCGCAATTAGTAAAATTTGATTTTTTAGGTTCATCATATTTTGATAAGAGGTTAAAGAGGCCAAACTACGAAAGTTCAGCCTCAAAAAAAACTATTGTGATTATTTGTCCCACCAGACCCGGCCAGCGAGGTTATCGCCACCAGATACCGCTGAAGAAGCCACCTTATAATTTTCTCCATTTATGGCCGCTTCATTTGCAGGATATGGGAAACGACGTGGGATAGTGCCTGATGTTGCATTTCCGGGATAGTTTACAGGAATCAGTGCTGGGATACCAGTTCTCCGCCAATTGCTCCAGGTCTCATAAAAATCAAGCATTGTAATGGTGTGTGCCCAATACTGCGTGTTGATTTGTTTCAAGCCATCCGTAGTACTAAATGGGTGTGCAGTTAAGTACGCCTTCGCTTCGGCCTCACTGATAGCCAAAGAGCCATCATATTGATCAAGAAAAGTTATACTCGCTGTAACCCCTTTGTTGTAATGGTCACTCGCACTACCTCCGATTCCCCACCTTTGCGCAGCTTCCGCTAACAGAAGCTCTGATTCACCAAAGGTTAATATAAAAGTAGCACCTGTTCTTTTAACCATATTTGGATTAGGAGACGAATAATCTGGGAAGGTCGTGTAACTCGGATCCCCATTGATATTATATAGTGGATTAGCCCCTAAGTCCTTTCCATTGGGCATACCTTTTTGTTTTGCTGGATCCGTTATAAATCCGGCATTTTGGTCTTTACTTTGTTCAGATAGGTAAAGCTGAGTCACAGCAACTTTTTTCAATCTGGGGTCATTATTGGATTTCAGATAATCAATAAATGTTTTGGACCATTTAACATAATAGTTTTCCTGTCCCCCATCACCCAATAATACTTGACTATTCCGATTCTGGGTAACTCGGGAACCGGACACATCATGCAAGATAAAAGCATTGTCCGTATTGCTGACCATCGTTTTCCCGACCACTTTTTGTACGTATTCTTTGGCTTTGGCCTCATCTACTTTCACCAAACGCATGGCCGTGCGGAGCAATAGTGAATTTCCAAATTTCCGCCATTTAGCAATATCACCTTTATAGATAATATCTCCGGTCACTTTGTCTCCATCATCTTTTAGAGCCGCGGTAGCAGTTTCAATTTCCTTCAATAGATCATTGTAGATATCTTGTTGCTTGTCGTACTTTGGCTTATAGATTTTATTGTAAAAACCTACACCTGCTTCTGAGTAGGGAACATCGCCATACAGATCCGTCAGACGAGCAAATATCAATGCCTTCCAGATCCTTGCAACATGATGAAGATTTGCATATTTCGGTTTGTCTTTTGTAAACTCGACAACGTCGACAATATTCCGAACCTGCTCAATATAGGCACCGACTACTCCATTACCCCAATAAGCTGCCGTATAACTTTCGTTTAGCATATATTTATCTCCCGCCCAATAACTCACAACGGTAGACAAACCTTGCATCATTGTAGCCGAATAGATCAAATTTCCACGCCAGGTATCGTACGCGAAATCAAAACTTCCTGTGTAAAATAACTGAGCAGAACTAAATGTATAATTAGGATCCCAATTGTCTTTACTATAAGCAATTGGATTTGTATTTATTTTTTCAAAATCTTTTGTACAGCTGCTTACGATAAGTGCTGTTGCTGTAACTAAGCTAGCGAGTATTAGTTTTATATATCTTTTCATGAGGGTTTTCGATTAGAATTTAACACTTAAATTAACACCATAGGTACGTACAGCGGGTACACCTCCAAGTTCAAGACCCGGAAATGTAGCGTTGTAGCTCGATTCAGGATCAATATTATTTGTCTTCTTCATGATTATCCAAAGATTTCGTGCTACAGCACTGACTGTTATCGCCTTAATCTTATTATGGAATAGATTGGAAGGAAAAGTATACCCCGCAACAATTTGACGTAGTTTAACAAAATCAGCGTTGTTAACAAATATCTTCGATACATTATTTGCAGTGTTGGTATAATAGGTTGCTGCCGTGCGACCTAAACTTTCACGGTCAGCCACTGTTTCCTGATGTAATCCATTGATATATCCATAATAATCTGTACCAGAAAACAGCTTTCCGCCCCATTTTCCATCAATCAAAAATGAAAAATTGAATCTTTTATAATTGAATTCATTGTTCCAGCCTGCAAACCACTTGTTCATAGCCGAACCATAGGGCTTTAAATCACCGCGCAGTGGAGAACCATCCGCTGCCTTAACAATATTGCCTTGATCATCATACCTATTATCGAATGCCATAATTTGAAAAGCAGGCATCCCGACCCTATTCATTAAATAACCTACTCCTGAGCGTGAAATTGCAACAGACTGTTCATCCATTCCCTCTGCCAACGAAAGCACTTTATTATCATTATAAGAGCCATTGAGTGAAGAAATCCACTTAAAGTTTTCCGATTTAAAGATTGTTGCTGAAATCAGTGCTTCAAAACCTTCGTTTTGCATTTCACCGGCATTTAGCACAGCACCGTTATAGCCACTTGAAGAAGGAGTCGTGATAAAGGAAATTTCGTTTTTCGACTTTTTATTATACCAAGTAAGATCTAGATTCACCCGGTCATTGAAGAGGCGCAACTCTGTTCCGATCTCTAACTCTGTAGCTGTAGAAGCTTTTAGGGAAGAATTCGGAATATTGTCGTTTGAAATAGTTCCCAGTGGTTGCCCATTTAATGTTTCGCTTCTAAAATTATAGGTTAATAAGGTTTGATACGGATCTGTTGCCTGCCCAACCTGTGCAAAACCAGCTCTTAACTTTCCAAAGCTCAGCCAGGTGGGTTTAAAATATTCTGAAAAGATAAATGATCCCGAAACAGCAGGGTAAACAGAATTTAATTTATTGTCAAACCCCGGCGTCGCTAATGTAGAAAACCAATCTGACCGTAAACTTCCTGTTAAATAAGCAACATCCTTATAGGCAAATTCCAATGTACCATAAGTTGATTGCGTTTCCGATTCACTTTCGAGATAATTAACCGCCTTATTCTTTGCATTTAATATATTGTAGACACCAAATATGGCGAAATCCGTTCCTAAGTTAGTGGTCTGCTTGATTTTTGTATTTCTATAACTTGCTCCAATATTAGGCGTCAATGTATAATCTCCCAATATAAAGGACTTACCGATCAATAGGTCTGCATTGACATCAGCAAATTTTGTTTCCTGCTCGGCAATCTTTCCACTTGGATAATATCCCGTACCAGAAGGAACGACATTCTTATAATGATCGGAATATCCATCGCGTCCCGCACGTGCCTGAAAAAAAAAGCCATTGTCCATGGTATATTTTGCGGTTACAGAGGCAATGGAGCGATCGCGATTGGTATTGTTAATAAATTCGTTTGCAGCAAACCAAGGGTTGGTTGCATAAACATTACCCGAATTATAGAGGATCTCATTTCCAGCATCATCCTTCCACGGTTTTAAATCCTCGATATTAATGCTTGTTGGTAAAAACATCGCATTATAATTGGCATTACCAGCACCATCAGATACCATTGGACGATTCTTCACTTGTTCCAAAATCATATTATACCGTGCATCAATGGTCAAGCCTTTAAGTGGTTCGAACAATCCAACCAAATTAAATGACTGTCTCTTCAGACCCGAATTGGGGACAACAGATCTATTATTTACATCTGTTCCTGACAAGCGGATCGATCCACCTTCAAATGATTTATTAAGTGCCAACGTATTTGTCCAGGTTGAACCTGTTCTATAAAACCTTTTAAGATTATCTTTTTGTAATGAATATGGCCTTTCCACCCCATCAAATTGCACCACAGGAGTGCCATCCAACTTCGCCCCCCAACTTGAGCCGCCTACCTGGGCGGCACCAGCCTTGTTTGTTGGCTTTTCACCATTGGAACCCTGGCCGTACACCGTTTGCCAGTTCGTATTGTCTATAATTTGTTCGCGTACAAAGTTACTGTTAAAGTCGATTGAATTCCCCTTACCCGATTTTGTTGTAATTAAAATTACCCCTGCTTTTGCTCTGGATCCATACAATGCTGAGGCCGCGGCTCCCTTCAGTACAGAGATACTCTCAATATCGTCCGGGTTAATGTTGCTGATAGCATCCCCCAAATCCGGAGCATTGTCCCACTGACTGCCCGTGTTTCCTTTAGTGTTCGCATTTCCGATTCCCACGGGTTTACTCTCCATCGGAATACCATTGATGACATACAACGGTTGATTGGTTTGATTCAAACTGGAAACACCACGTATGATTACATTCGAAGCCGCTCCCGCCCCCCCTGAGGTTGCAGTGATATCCAAACCCGCTACTTTTCCGACAAGTGAATTCACCACATTATTTTCGCGCGCAGTGGTCAGGGACTCCCCGGCAACCTGTGTTACGGAATACCCTAGCGAACGTTTTTCTTTTTTCATCCCCAATGCGGTAACTACGACCTCATTTAACATCCGGTTATCTTCAACTAAAATGATTTTCATATCGCCATCCTTCGTTACAGCTACTTCCTGCGAAGCATAGCCCGCAAAAGAAACAATCAATGTATTACCGGTAGTAGCTTCAATGGAAAACCTTCCGTTGATGTCGGTCGCCCGCCCTACAGCAGTACCTTTAACACGTACACTGGCTCCTGCTAATGGATTCCCTTTATTATCTGTTACTATACCCGAGATGGCAACCTGTTGCTGTTGGCTAACCACCACAAGACCTTCTTTGGATACCGAATAAACCAGTCCACTTTTATTGAAAAGCTTCGCCAGAACGTCCAATACTTTCGTATTATTAACATTGACCGACACTTCTTTATTTAAATTTTCGTTGGTCGAATTGTAAACAAAATAATAATCACTTTGCTCTTCGATCAGTTTAAGTACCCTGCTCAGCTTTGTTTTTTGAACATCCAGGGAAACTTTTTGTTGGGAAAATACAGATGCTGAGACATTGATTACAGCACACGTAGTCATAATTAAGGCTAGTTTCATCCGGATAATGAATCTAAAATGCACAATATATCCATTGCGCATTTGCAATAAGCAA
>JAQZAZ010000286.1 GCA_029239355.1 Sphingobacterium sp. | reverse complement strand
TGAAACTGTTGGTACCTGCAACAATTTAATAAATTGAATTTGTTGTGGAGACAGTTTTTGTAATAGCTTTTGTTGTAATGTCTGTTTTAACATGCTAATAGTTGACTAGTTTACATCTAAATTTAAACAAATATCATTATTATTTTAAAATAAAATAGATAATAAATCAAAAGTAGGTATAATATTTGTGGAAGCATCGGCTAACTTATTGATCTAAACAAAGTCCTCCTTCAACTTTTTTGCATTTCAATTTTGCGAATCGAGTATAACAGTATTGTTAATGGCCGTTTTTCACCAAAGAGTTTGTCAAATTAAAGGCTTATTTTTTATTGTTAAAAAATGTAAATAGTTGATTAGGGAGATGTATTTAGTTGTATATTTAGCCCCTGAAACACATATAGGCGCATATTGAGCGAGGATAAAACCTTTTGCTGATTCAATATGTTGATTATAAGATAAATTTCCATTTATGTTTAGACGTATAAAGAATCGGATTCTTCGTTATCTCATTATTGCAATATATTTAGTTGTTGTTTTGGTTTGTGCCATACAACTCAATTTTTTGTGGCTTTTTGGTTATTCTCCCACTAAAAAAGATATTATTATGCCTAGTGTCAATATTTCGACAGAGTTGTATACTGCCGATAGCGTATTGATAGGACGGTATTTTGATGAGGATAGAAATCCTGTTCCCTTTGACAGTATTCCTAAAACTGTTATCAACGCGCTTATTGCGACGGAGGATGTACGTTTCTATCAGCATAACGGTGTTGATTTTCTTGGACTCGGTTCAGGTATAGTCTCTACCTTGAAAGGAGATAAGCGTGGGGCAAGTACGATTACGCAGCAATTGGCAAAGAATCTTTACCGTACTCGTTATAATAAGGCAGGGGGATTGTTGACACGCTTGCCTGTTGCCGGATTGGTCATTACGAAATTTAAAGAGTGGATGACGGCTTATAAACTAGAGCAACGATATAGTAAAAGCCAGATTTTAGAAATGTATCTCAATACGGTTTCTTTTAGTAATAATGCATATGGTATAGAAACCGCTGCGAAGCGTTATTTTTCAAAAGGAGCTAATCAGCTGGACCAAAATGAAGCTGCTGTTTTGATTGGTATGTTGAAAGGAACAACCTTATATAATCCGATAAGAAATCCTGAGAAGGCATTTGATCGTAAAAATACGGTATTGAGTCAAATGCATAAGAGTGGCTTTCTAAAAAAAGAAGAATATAATGCATTGATTAAAGAAAAGATCGTTTTGAATGCCAATAATCGAGATGTGAACGCTGGAGGGGATTCATATCTGCGAGCTGCTGTTGCTAAATGGTTAGAAAAATGGTCGGAGGAGAATAATTACGATATCTACACCGATGGTTTAAAAATTTACACAACCATCAATTCTAAATTACAGAAGCATGCAGAAGAGGCTGTTGCAAAGCAGATGGCTGAGTTGCAGCAACGTTTAAATAATACATGGGCAGGTCAAGAACCTTGGCGGGATCTTTCTGGAAAAGTGCTTCCGAACTTTTTGGAGAATTTGGCTAAGAAAACCCCCTATTATGCATTTTTGAGTAAGAAATATGCCAATAGTCCAGACAGTATCACTTATTTTCTGAATAAGAAGAAAAAAATGGAGGTCTATAATTGGAAGGACAATGGTAAGATCGAGAAGGAGATGTCTACGATGGATTCTCTGAAATATTATGCAATGATGTTGAATGCAGGAATGATGTCGATGGATCCTTACTCGGGTGAAATTAAAGCTTGGGTAGGTGGTATAGATCACCAATATTTCAAATATGATCATGTGATGCAGGCGAAACGACAAGCAGGGTCTACATTTAAACCTTTTGTTTATTTAGCAGCCCTCGAATCGGGCATGGCACCTTGTGATAAGATTACGGATAAGCCTGTTACAATTAAGATTGATAAGGGGGATTCCATTGAAGTGTGGGAACCGAAAAACGCAGATTGGAATTTTTCATACCGTGAGATGTCGTTGCGTCATGCAATGGCCCGGTCTATTAACTCAGTGACTGTTCAGTTGACTGATATGGTCACGCCGGCAAAAGTTGTGGACGCTGCACAGCGTTGTGGTATTACGAGTAGGCTTAATCCGGTAGCATCGGTTGGATTGGGACCTAATGATGTATCGGTCTTTGAGATGGTTAACGGTTACTCTACGATGATGAATCATGGTGAGCGGGTTACTCCGGTACTGGTTTCTAAAATTGAAGACCATGATGGGAATGTCATTGCTACTTTTCAGGCGGAACGTAAACAAGTGGTTGATAAACAGGATGCTTGGTTGATGACTTATATGTTGCGGGGTGGGATGGAAGAGCCGAGAGGTACCTCGCAGGGATTATGGGAGTGGGACCTTTTTGATAATGAAAATCAAATTGGCGGTAAGACTGGTACTTCGTCGGAATATGTTGATGGTTGGTATATGGGCATAACAAAGGATTTGGTCACTGGAATATGGGTGGGATGTGATGAAAGAAGTATACATTTCAAAAATTCACACACAGGAGAAGGCTCACGTACAGCTCTACCTATATTTGGTGTGTTTTTGGAGTCTGTTTATAAAGATAGACAATTGGGGTACACGCAGGGTAAATTCCCCGAACCTACCGTTGAAATTACAAAATCCTATAAATGTGAAACCCCGCGTTATAGTGATCCTGAACCAGAACAGAGCGATTCGACAAGTGTTGAGGAGCCAATGGAGGAAGATTTTATTGGACCTGAGGAAGAATCGACAGAGGGAAATGCGGGACGCAACCAAAATGAAGGTGGTGTCAGTGAAAATTTGGGCACATCGGAGAATCTGTAGTTTGCGTAAAGTTGGTTAACAGCTTATCCTGTTTTGGATTTAAGATAAATGGCTATCTAATGAATATTAGGTGGCTTTTTTTATTATATTTTATTAGGCTGCATAACTGCTGTTTCTTTTGATGTAAGATTGCTGTTGTTGCGGGTATAGGTTATTCCAGTTTGGATTATTTTTACGAATAATTCGCTCGATTTGCATATATGTAAAATTCTGCAACTCGTTCATTCTTTTTTTAGCGCTAGACAATTCCGTAAAGGCTTCTGAATAAATAATTCTGTTTAAATTGGCTCCCTGTTGGAAAATAAAGCTATTGGTCTGTTGGAGTTCCAATACAGTGCTCAATATATTGGAGGTGAAGTTGATTTCAAAGTGTCTTCTGTTGTTGTCAGTTAATATATATACAATAAAATTGCTCATAATGCTAAATTATTTGGATGTTTAAATTTTATTTACTAATTTTATTGGCACAATAATACTAATAAATTTAGTTTTTGCAAAATATTTTTGAAAAATAATATGTCAAATATTTCATCCAACTTGAAATTCCTTCGAAAAGGAAAGAAAATTACGCAGCAGCAATTTGCTGATATTATGGGGATTAAAAGAGCTTCTGTCGGTGCTTATGAAGAGGATAGAGCGGAACCTAAATATGAATTGCTAAAAAAAATTGCCGAGTTTTATGGGTTAACCATGGATGAGTTGGCGAATGATGTCATTGATGATAAATGGAAACCTATACCTAAAAGCAATGCTTCGAATCTTCGGGTATTGAGTGTGACTGTTGACGGAAATGATCGTGAAAACATTGAGCTCGTGCCCATTAAAGCAAGTGCGGGTTATTTAAATGGATATGGTGATCCCGAGTATGTAGCCGAGCTTCCAAAATTTTCGCTACCAATGTTTGGTCAGGGGACTTTTCGGGCATTTGAGATTAAAGGAGATTCGATGTTGCCTCTGCCATCTGGATCTATTATTGTAGCGGAATATGTCGAAAATTGGCATGATATAAAACCAGGGCATACTTATGTAGTCGTGTCTCGAGAGGAGGGGGTGGTTTATAAGCGGATTGCATTTAAATTTAAAGAAGATAAAGGTTTAAAGCTCGTTTCTGATAATAAAACCTACGAACCATACTGGGTTGAGACTCCTGATATTCTTGAGGTATGGAAGGCGAAAGCTTTTATTAGCACCCAACTGCCGGAACCAACTCCTGAACCGACGATGGAAACATTGACCAGCATGATGGCTCAGATGCAAAAGACAATTAATGCAGTCGTTGATAATTCAAAATAATGAAAAAAATAGTTCTGCTGTAGATGGGATATTTGTTTTTTATTTTATAAAATACTATATTTGCATATCTGAAAGGAAGGGGGCTCGTATTGCCCCCTTTTTTTAATACAATTAATTTAGCATTCTAGG
>JAQZAZ010000068.1 GCA_029239355.1 Sphingobacterium sp. | reverse complement strand
ATCGGCCCCGCTGTCCTTGCGGGGCGTCTGAGCTGATAAACTAAACATATGAAATACAGCAATGCATGTCAGAAGCACTGTTGTATTCTTCAATGCCTTGAAAGAAAAATATAAATATTGAAAAACTAATGTTGCAAGTGAGAGCATCAAGCGCATCGATACCTGCGTATATTTAAAATAGTTTAGATTTGATAGAATAGAAAGTACCCTTCCACCCCTATAAAAATTTATCATTTTTTAAGGTATTAATGGTGGTTCAAGCAGTTTCTATTACACTGCTGGATTGTTTATTAAACAATACCCGAGTCCGAGACAAGCTCAAACCACCGAATAAAAAATAAGATTATCTGTACCTCTAGTGCGGTGAAAAATTTCTATAACAAGGTCAATAACATAATGGTCGCTACGCACACTAGTAAAAATCGGATGCCGATATATGGATGAGTCTTTGGTTTGACATATAACATATCCCCAAAGTGATTCTCAACCTATAAAAGCTATTCTGGAGGGCATTTTTTTAGAATCAATGGATCCTTAAAAAATGTCCTCTTGATATATGATCGATAGAAAAGGAACCTCCCTTGCTCAATGGTTGAGCGTGAGAAACTACGCGACCATATCCTTAAATAAATAAGGGAGGCCCTATCTAAATATTTCCTGTATTCTTTTAAGCTTATAATGTTCATTCGTCTTGGTTTTCAGTTTCTCACGCTGGCACCAATGAATGATATACAAATATAAGAAAAACAATATAATTATTCCAAATTTGGTATAATAAATTTATTATTTTAAAGGTCTATTTGTTTATGGCTGAACAGTACATAGACAAGGAAAATTTAGAAATTATTAGGGAAAGACTTTGGGCTATTTCAAATAAAAAAGAAATTACCCTTGAGGATATCCAAGATCGCACTGGATTTAGTTATAGCCAAGTTTATCGAATCGTACGCGGAAGTAACAATATGTCAGTAAGTGGCTTTATCGCAGTATGTAAAGCCCTAGAAATTCAACCCACGGAAATATTTGACTTCAAGATCAAAATTCCCAAACATTTGCCATTGAGAAAAGACAGAAAATCCTAGCTTTTTTAAAGCTGCGAGATACGTTCGTTACATAGTCTTGTAACCACATCTTCAAGTTTATCAACTTTACCTATTAATTTTTTCAAATCCTCAGGATCGATATAATAATCATCCTGATAACGAGCATCCAAATAAGCCTTATTGAGTATATCAAACAATCTATATTCTTCACTATCGTCAACAGGATATTTAAAGATTTGATTTAGATTTTCATCGATATGCTTCGAGTATTTCCTATATACTTTTAGTTTATGAGTTTTGGGCTTATATCCGGTATATACTAATAGCAGTCCGCCATAAAGTTTTTCAGTAGATTGATTTAGATTAAATATTACTTCATTAAGAGGAAACCCCTTCAATAAAGCATTTTCTAGCATCACTTTAGTATGGTCTAAAAACCTTATCCCGCTCTTAACCCATTTCTCATAGCTTCGAAGCGCAACTTCCTTCTCTTCATGTCTACTCAAAGGCTTTGAGTCTGAAAAGGCAAATTCACCTGAATCAAAAAGAACAATCCCTTCTTTGATAATATCCCTAAAGAAGTACTGTCCCATCTCTAACCCTTTGTTTACATAGTTAAAACTGTGTACAATAGGACTTACATCATTTTTATATTTCAGCGTTCTATTCTCAATCTTACTTGCTATGTCATGCTCTTTATCCTTGTCTCCATCAGGTATCACCACCAGAATATCATAATCGCTGATGTAAGAATAAGTCGCTCCCCTCTCCTCGTATTCATCCTCCACCCACTTATCAGTCGTGTGACTGCCAAATAAGATAACCTTAGCCGGATTTGCCACTTCACAGATGATCTTCACGATTTCAGCTAATTCCTCCTGTTTGCGTTGTGGTAAATGGGATATTTGGTTCATAGGGTAAATTTACGAAAATTATAACAGAATTGCTCCCGATGGAATAAGGAACATTCCTATAAATGTAATATCAAACAAACGATTACTAGCATACTTAAAAACACGTATTGAATCTCTCATTTTTATAAGAGATTGCTAAAGTTTGAAGAGGTCCAATAGCCAAGCTTAAGAGCATTAGCCAATTCCATATGGTTAAAATAGAGGATGCTAAACCAACATTATCAACTATACCATAAATCACATTCGTTCTGAACGTAATTGTTTAAGAAAAGAAGGTATCCCGAAAATTAGGTTACACATGTAAAATGCATTTGGTTTTCCAATCATGTTTGGCATTGGATTAAACACTCACTATCAAACATTTGCGTATATATTTTTTGACCTATAATTATTCTCTTGAAAAAGTCTATCCAAAACACATTAACTTCATCACTTTTTGGCTTATGCTTAATTGTTATTCTCGCCATAACTTCTAGTCTAACATTTTTAATTTAGTGATTTTCGATAATTTTTGTATACATCTCTTATATTGCTTTTTTAATGATTGAGAATTATCCATCACTCTTTTAGATCTAATAACATAACTTAAAAAGTTCCTATTACCAGACGCGCCGAATCTTCTATATATTTTTTTCAGGAAAATAACATCACCCTTTGAATTTTTACCACTAGCGGCTTTTTTCCCTTTTTTCAAAGCAGATTTAAGCCTTCGTTTGTAACGGGACACGCTAGATGCCCTTACATATATATTTGTTCCGTCATATTCAAAACCCAAATATTGCAAATTGTTACTTTGACCATTACGATCTTTTGCTTTCAAAACCCCAGTGTTATCTGAGCTAAACTCAATAACTAAAGTTTTACTGTCATTTATTTCAAGTTCAAAAGATTTAATCTGCTGTAATAGGAATTCTTTACTCAAGGTATAATTTAATTTATCACATATCAATAAAATATCATCGCAATATCGTCGATAGATGAGATTATTGGACTTGGCGAAAGCAACCATTTGTGAATCAAATTCAATCATATAAATATTCGAAAGAACCGCACTAATTGGTGTCCCTTGTGGGATTCCACTTAATTTATTAAACCTTTCGCTACCAAATATTTTATTTTGATGACAATTGACATTAATCATTCCTGACTTCCTTACAATATTTCTAAATTCCGAAGGAGTACAATACCTCAAGTTTTGCTGTCTTGACTGTGTATTAATAAATAGTTTGTCTAACGCATCTTTTTCTACAATAGAAAACTTTGTAAGTGATTTATAAATATTGTAGTGATCAGACTCCAATACATTCGTACCACAGATTCTCGCCCAATGCTTTTTTAGTATCTGGTGATCTAAATTATCAAAAAAACCCGTTATATCCGCTGTTATAGCTACACAGTCACTTCGTTCTGAAATTTGATTGAAAACATCAAAAGCAAAATTAATATTTGATTTCCCTTTTTTCAAGTAAGCTAAAACGCTATCAGAAATACCTAATTTCTGGATTAGCACTTCATATGCCTCGCTAAGAATAAATGAATAATAGGAATATACCAAAGAATCAAAATGAGATGCATAAGAAATCGGTCTAATCTTCGTTTCTTTTTTACGATTTCCAAATTCATCCTTTTTATACCTAGGAGTACTGATTTTCATATTTATCAAAGGATAAAATGAATGGGCAGCTATCTTTTCCGGAGATAATTTGCTTTTTAAATTTTTAATGGATTTCAGGTTAATGCGATTATCAAAATGCTTGTAGTTTCTCTTTTTTCCATTGAGCCTTTGCGATTCAAGGAAAATCCATTTTTCAAATAAATCTCTATACATTGGTTAATTTTGATTTCTGCAAAGTCATAGGTACAAGCTCTAGCGTGAAGCCCCAAATTGGACATACCTATGACGCACACAACCTCAGGAGTTTCACCTAAGACTTTCGACGGGTAATCTAGTTAACCATCTAACGCCAAGTAACTTAATCGCAGAAATGTTTATATTTGTTCTACAGTTGTTTGAAGCACAGTCCAATCGTTCCAAGAGAGCGTTGGAGATGAAATTAGCGCTAACAGTGCTGTTAGGGTTAATTCTCATCGTGTGTGATGGCAACATTAACAAACTACCCCATATCCTAAAATATGGGCGTCATAAATATACGAAAATATTCATTAGATCAATAATATCTATAATATAATTGTGCATAAAAAAGCACTGATTATTCAGTGCTTTTTTATTAAATATCTACAACTTCGATCTCAACAATTCCCTTTGTAAGAGAGCTTTTATTAACAAGATATTGCAATGTTTTAGTAAAGTTCCTTATTTCACGATATTCTAATAAATTCTCTTTTATTGATTTCCCTATATGTTCCTTTTTTGAATATAATTCTATCGACCTATTCAAAGCATTTAGGGTAAGGGGAATATCTACCAAATGTAAGTGTCCATGTTCCGCTTTTGAGACGTCAATAGAAAAATCATAATCTCTAATATTCTTTGGCTCAACTTTCATTTTTCGCCATCCATCGCGGAGGCGCTTAGCAGATACTTTTTTAAACATATCATCACTTAAATCGTTAGGAATCAAAATTGTAACCTTCAAATCCTTGATTTCAAAAGTATTTCCATCCTCAAGAGCAAACTGCTTTTTATCATTCTTATCTTCGAGCAGCCCCTGAACAGTACGTTCTATAAAATTTGAAAAATAGCCATAGGCCAAGGTAGTTGATGGTAAAAACCCCAAATCAAATGTTTCTTCTTTAGATTGTATATGGGAGATAATATTGTCCGTTTTGCCTTTTAATTTTTCTCCAAAATCGCCATCCTTTTTTGACGGCATATAAGATAATGTTATCCCAAAAAGGTCGGAAGGTAGCTTTGCTCCTTCTTCCATCATTAAGAAAGTTCTTGATGTACCGATACCACCAGTAAATAATCCATATTCAAATATTACATTGTCACGTGGCGACATCAACTGTTTTTTTCTTGAAACTGTAATATCATCACTTGTAGCAATCAATATTGCATAGTCAAAAAATGCCAGCTGAGAGGTTAAATTATCGAAGTTACTCTTGTTTAAATCAAAAATTCCAGTCCATAACGTAACTTTTCCAATATGACTAAGATTTAATTCTACAATTTTAGCAATATCAAGTCCTTCCTTGCTAGACCCAATAAAAATAGTTGGTTGCATACTATCTAACATAACTTGGTATAGCATTAAAATTCAAATCTTTCAACAATTCGTCAATCTCCAAGTACATTAGTGCAATAGAGTTTGATTTCTTTTCTTTACCTCTAAAAACAGGCTCCGATCCATCTACAGACATTATACTATCTCTATAAGACGCATTAGTAACAATTTTCGCGAACTCTTGCAGAAGCACCGGAACCAAATCATAGAATGTCTTTCCAGAATATTTAGATGTCTCAATATTGTAACATATCGCATTAATTTCAAAACTAGAAAGGTCTATCAATTTTTGAGAATCATACTTTAAAGTCTTTACAAAGCGGATCATCTTTTTCAATCTCCCATTTACGGAAATATCTTTTGTATTAATTCTTTCTATACTCAAAAATGGAGACTCAACTCGGCCTACATCATCGAGATCCTTATCATATACTCTGATACTATTTTTTTTACTTACACCATCTCTGATCCCTTCATATGTTTTGTGCCAAGCAGCAACCACAATATCTACATCCCGATGCAGATTTTGATTAGTTATAGCTATGCATTTAGGCTTCGTTGTATCACATTTATAATATGTAGCTTTCATCTTGTTTTCGGATTTAATTCTTATATCCCTAAGATCCTGGCTACTATCTCCCGTATAACTGCCTGCATTAGCAACATGACTCTTAAGTCGGCTAATCTGAGATTCATTTAGTTGAAATGAATTCAACTCAGACGAGTATTTACTCTGCACCACAGGATTGTTTACATAATAAAATTTATCACATAAAACCAACAAATCTATATCACTATTTCCTTTTACGTGGGTATTTGTCATTACTGAACCCTGATATTCGTAATCTACTTGATAAAGTACATCTTTAAGATGGTTTTTAACTGCGGTCCCTGCCTCAATACTCCTATCAGTATATTCCTTAGCTACACCTTGCATGGATCTTTTCACATATTCAAGTGCATTATTTCCAGCAACACTCAACAATTCCTTATTAATCGATTCGCCAAAAAGTCGCACGTCAGAATAGTTATCCGGATTCATCCGTTTCTGTAATTGCGATACTAATGACCTATAATCTTTACTCATAATTATTTCTCCTTTCTAATTCCTTTAAACTTACCACCAGATGTTTTCACATCCATAAATTGTCCTGTTTGTGTATCACGCTTAGTCCATAATCCTGTCTTAGGATTTTGAGATTGCGTCCGCCCACCGACGTATCCGTGACGATGATTGTCACCCGATTTGCCATTTCCAGCCATAACTTTTTTAGCTTTGAAATTCTAAATATTACCTACGCCAGATTATATTGAATATCTGTTACAAAAAATAGCACAGACGAACAATCAAAAAATAAGCTTCGGCTTGATTACTCCAAGAAATTGCATGATTTGTACTTAGGAAACCGGTCAGCATACAACCCCGATTATAACTAGAAAAACGAAAGTAGAAATACGGTTTCCCGTAAAAAATTTTGATTATGCAAAACAAAAAGCTTTATTTTGCGTTCAAATACATAGACAAACCTTCGTCTTATACTTTCTAGGTATGATGACACAAAAATTTAAGGGCTAAGAGGTCGAATACTTAGCTCTTTTTTTATATCACCTCCTCATCCATCCTTAACTTTTATTCATATTATAATTACTTTAATTTGTAATAAATCACTCTTTAGATACAAATATCAGAGATTTTATTGCAAAGCGGTAGTTTGACTTTTACACATTTTGGGTAAAAGTTTGTTCTAGATTGCGTTTACTGCTAGTTATCACTGATAACTAGCTGATAATATGAAACATGCAAATGTGGATAACTTTAAATTATAGAATATTACCTTGTTCTTACGAACAAACCATTCAGTCATAAAACAATCATTTTTAGTTATTTATATTTTGAAACATTAGTATTTCTTCCTACTGTTGCACAACTGTGATGGATCAATGTTTTATCAACTCAAAAAGTAGTCCAACTCTGTATTTCTACATCTAGTTTTAATCACCAATCTTCTGTATGAATCAAATTGTATATAGCACAGCAGCAATCATTTGATAGTATCATAACATCTTTAAGGGATGCGCCATAACAATTATTTTTTTTTGTAACCCCCTCTTCTCTATTTTCAATATATTCTCTCAATTTGCTTTCGTTACCTTGTAATACTTTCGGAATATTAAAGGTCATTTGAAATATTTTAATCATATTTCAAAGTTCCCCTTATTATAACGACAATACAAAACATTCTGCTTTACGTAGCCTACAACGGTATCATAAAATGATTTTAAACTATCTAAGTTTATATTTTGGATTGAAATTATAAGTCAAATTTACAACTACTTTTTGATGATTTTGAAAGGGGGTAATTCTGACTGACTATATTCAAATTCCAATATAAAACATTACCAATACAGCTTTCTACTATAGCCTTTAAAACCACACATCTAGCTATAATGTGGGATTATTAGGGATTCTAGGACTGTTGTTGTTTACTTACTCGATCAGATGCTAGTTTTAAATTAAACTGTGCTTTTATTTCATTGATCAACGTTAAGGCTGTCGATAAGTCTGTCGCATTCTGGGAAGTAACATCGTCCACAGCTCCAGATTGTTTCACTACACCTACAGCATCGACCTGCGCTTCATTTTTTGATGTTATCATAGTTAACCATTCACCAGCAATATTATTGGAGATTTTCTGAATATAGGTATTACCATTCCCTGTCGACCTAAACGGCATGTAATAACGTGTCGCATAAAGATTAGCAACCTCAACTTTCAAAGTACCGGCAACTGCTGCATCAATTGGAAGGCCTATAATACTTGCGGCTATGGTATCATTTGTTATATTATACAAACCAGAAATACTGAAAGAGTCTTGATTTGCATCGCCAATATTTTCCCCCGCGATTAAATTCCTTCTAAAACTTACCGATTGGGACAATTTAAAATTAGGAGTATTAAACAGAGCTGTCAACGTAGCCTGAGACTCCAATCGGATACGATTGCCGTTCCCCCAGAAATTATTGGTATCGAATGTTCCTGATCCTAATAAGTACCCACAATGCGTGTAGTAATTGATTTATACAAGGAATTAAATAAATGAGTTGCACGACGGACTAAATCTACTAAACAAGTAAAAGAAGATATGAGAGGGAAAAGTCTATTTGCTTAAAAAAATGCGGCTAGTTAGCATCTTTCATGCTAAACCAAAGGAAAGCACTACTACTAAGTATTCGGGGGCACTTATCGGATCACTCGTCTTTAAATTTCAGCCCATATTTAATCATTGATAACTTTAAAGACTCTAATACCCCAGCATACTTAAAGTCATCAAAATTGCTTTGTTTTATAGGACTTTTATTTTCTACCACCGCCAAAGAACAAAATTCTCCATCGTCAACGAAAAATCCGAACCCAATATGTTTCCCATTGTAAAATACTTCTCTAAATGCATCTTTGTTTGTAGTGTGTAGTAATCTACCCTTTTCTAATTCTTTTAATTCCATAATATAGCTATTTTTTTATACCACAAATCTAGGCTTTCACCACCGGATCAACCCAATAAACCTCATGATCAGTCAAGTTAAGAACGTCATGTGGAGTTACAGGGCAATCAATTAAATCTTCTACTCCATCACCAATGATGAACTGTAAGTTTTCTTGTATCGCGACCTCTCCCGAGATAATACTACCCTCATCAAGGAAATACAGATCTGTAATAATCAAATTTACACGGTTCCTAATTATCCAATCCCGTAACCCCTCCTTGCTCATTTGCTTCACCCGGCCTGCCACGTCGCTAGCTTCTTGGAGATCTTCGGCGACCGTATCAGGATAGGCAATTCTCAAAAACGTCTCATACTTACTAAAATCCCCACTTCGAATAGCATCGTTCCGCAAATACAATCTCTCACCATAATCCCCAACTTCATTTCTATAGTCTTCTAATGTCTTCATAATGTTTTCTATAAAAACGCTTCCAAAGAGCGCATCGTTTTCAATATTGTCTAATGCCTCCTGAATTGGCAAAATATGTGGCTCTTTGAATGGAATTGCTGTAACGCCAGAACCAAGCCATTCATTCACGTTATTCACGGATATCGCCCTCCAGGTTATATTTTCAGTATCTTGTGTGTCTGAAGGCGCAATAAGAAGGTTATAACCTTGTGACTGCAATTTTCTCAATACGCCATGTGATAGCTTGACAAACTTCATTTTAATTGGTACATTTAAGTAAATATAATCAAATATGTGTTATCATACTTCAGCCCCCAGTAACGCGCAATTGATAAAGGAATTTAAGAACCTACAAGTTCATTACCAACATGAGGAAATATTCCATGTGACAGGATTTACGCGTCCATATCTTCCTGTTACGCTTAATGCTGATCCTAGTGCAATAGTTCCCGCCAGGTGGAAGCTGATACCATTTTGGGTAAAAACCGAAGTTGACGCAGCGAAGTATGCCAACACACTCAATGCTGAATCTGAATCTATCTTTGAAAAGGCGTCATATAAAAACTACATCGGAAAAACCCGGGGCCTGCTCTACGTCACCGGATTTTACGAGCCCCATAAAGTAGCCGGACAAAAGGACACCGAAAACTACTACATCTATACCCCAACAAAGGACATTTTCACGATTGGTGTTGTATATAGCGATTTTAAAGATTACGAGACAAACAATGTTTACCCCACATTCTCCGTTATCACAACAAAGGCCAATCCGCTATTGGAAGAGATCCACAACGAGAAAAAACGCATGCCTTTGATCGTTCCTCCATCTAGCAGGGATGCTTGGTTGTCCGCGTCCACTAAGGAAGAAGTACAGCAACTTATGATCCCTTATGAGGGTGAATTATCAGCTCACAAAGTATACCGTGTCACTGGCGCCAAAGGTGATACCAACCGCCCAGATATCCAAGACGCTATTTAAGTTTCTTTCGCTCCATAACAATCCATTTTATCGCGGCATCCAGTTCGCTGGGCCAAGCCTTTAATCCCTCTTCCAAAATACGTGCCCCGGCTTCAATTCCTACGCCCTGTGCAGCCGATAAAGCCATTTTCCGAATGTGGTCTATATACCCTGTTGGTGGTTCTTTGCTTAGTTTCATTTCACAAAATTAAAATTTATCTTGATATATTACTAATATTATTAGTAATTTTGATCTATGAAACCGTTAGAAGTCCATTGTAGAAATCGGGTAATGTATGTTCGGATGAACATAGAGGATAAAGGTATGGGCATGCGTGATTATCATCTGTATGGCAAGGATGGGCTAAGTTTCTACGTCTTCAGGCGTTCACAGGGAGAATGGGAACTCGCCTATGGTGTAATGCCAGATGACTTGAAAGACGCTTGTATAGATGCGCTTATTCTTCGGTTCGATCACGATTCACCTCAATTGTTCTACACGAACGGGAAAAGGAATATTGTCCGTGTTAGCGCAAAGAAAGGTGGAGTATGGCACGTGTATGTAAACAATTTCTATGTTGCTTCGATACAGTATGACCAGTTCTCTAAGAAATTCGAATATCACCTGGAAGCGGAAACACCGCTGACCGATGACCATATCCAGAAGTATATTGCCATGATTCAGCGAGGGGAGATAAAATGGGTGAAAGAGCGATGAAGTCTATTATGTTCCGCTGTTTAGTGGATGGTATTCCTCAATATGTCGACATTTCAAAGCTGTATGGGGGTGGCTCCTTCCAAGTAATGATCAACAATTTTTTTATAACCTCTATATCAATATTGAATGGCGAATGGAAAATGCACCGCAATAATAAATCCTGGCTAACCACCGATGAACTGACTATTTTTATGGAACATTTCGAAGCTGAGGTGGTTTATGAGGAGGAAATATAAATACCGGGTGTAAAGTTTTTCCAGGATGAGACAAAGTTGAAATAGAAGTGAATCGAAAAGAATGGGTCATAAAATACTTAAAAAAATAATCCACTAAACTAATAGACTTTATTTATTATTCCCTATATTTGCTTATCATATTCAATCAACTAAACTTTTTTAACATTTAAGATCCCTTATGAAAAATCAACAATTCCACATTGCATCCATGCGAATGTGTTGCTAACAAAAAGCTACAGTACTCTGCTGTAGAAACATTCCCCTAGAAATCCTGCAAGTAATCAATTGGCGTTGGCACTTGTTTAATTTTTAACTATTAATCCAAATCTTATGAAAAACATTGGAGTACCGCTGTATTCTATCTATTTTCTATTGTTCTTTTTTTGGGGACAACTCACTTATTCACAGATCAAGCCAAAACCTATCGTAAACGCTACCCTTGAGGGCCGTATCATTGACGCTTCTACAAAACAGCCTATAGAAGATGCCACTGTGCAATTGGATGCTGTTACCCACTCTGTGAAAACGGACCGGGAGGGTAGATTTCAATTTGTTACCGGACAGAAGCTCCCTTTTAAGGTCAAGCTGACGCATCTCAACTACAAGTCGCTATCCCTTGTTATCGACAAAAGTCCCATTGTTATTGAGCTTAGCCCAGCAAGCAAAGACCTGGAAGAAGTCGTGGTAACAGGTGTTGCACAAGGTACAAGCCGCAAAAAACTATCCTTTGCATTGACCAAAGTAGACCAGGAGCTGATCGGCACCGTTCCTGCGCTCGATGCTTCCACGAGTTTACGCGGAAAAGTCGCCGGCCTTCGTATCGACCAGTCGGGTGGCAATGCCGGAGCATCGGTATATCTCCGTGGGTCAAAGTCGGTGACCGGAGAAATCGAGCCTTTGATCGTAGTGGATGGCTTCGTTACAGCCCTCCGTCTTTCAGATCTTAATCCCAACGATATTGAGAGCATTGAAGTTGTCAAGGGAGCAGCTGCTTCGGCCTTATATGGAACCCGCGGCGAGGGCGGGGTCATTCAGGTGTTGACCAAAAACGGTAAAAAGGAAGGAAAACTGAATATCAATATAGATAACGAACTTGGTTACTCAAGTCTATTATTACTTCCACCCCTATCCTATCAGCATCATTTCAAGGTCAACCCAGACGGATCTTTCCTATTGGTTAATGGTGCCCGGGTGATCGACTACAAGGAAAATGGTTTTTCGGTCAATCTGCATCCCTATAAAGATTATGTGGACAATACCAAAAATCTATTGGGACGGACCAGCTATTTTACCAATTCCATCTCGGCAGCAGCAAGTGGTGAAAAATATAACATCTATTTATCCGCACAAAACCAACATAAAGGCGGTGTTTCACCAGTCGTTGACGCAGACAAAAGACAAAACATTCTGTTCAATCTTGGTTACCGGGTTTCACCCAAAATTACGGCCGATTTAACCACGCAGTATAGCTTCTTCAATACACCTTCGAGTGCTGTATCGAGCCGTTCGGATGGACTGCTTTATTCGACTTTACTTGTCGAGCCTTTTATCGATCTCAGCGAAAAGGATGAATCGGGAAAATATGTCTACCTACCCAAAGGGAGCAATCTTTCCGGCCAGCAGTGGACCAATCCTTTCTATCGGCTGAGCAATGAGGAATACGCCTACCAGACCGAGAATCTGCTGTTGGGTGGAAAGCTAAAATATGCAATTACCGAACACCTGAGTGCCGAAGGTGCTCTTTCCCTACAGACAAAACAATATAATACCGAAGAATACTATCCTAAAGGTTATCAGACCATTGTCCCGGATGTCAGCCTGAACAATGGGAACTATGGTTTAAGAACCTCTAAAAGCACCAGCAAAAATGGTCAGCTACAATTAAATTACAACCGCAGGACTGACCAGCTGGATTGGGGGCTTACCGCCAAATATGTGTATGAATTTGCATCGCAGACAGGCTTCAATGCTTCCGGTCGAAATCTTACGGCCCCAGTCAAAAGCTTGGATGTCACCGAACCGAGCACGAGGGTCATTTCATCAAATTGGGAAAAAACCGTTAATCATGGCTATTTCCTCAACGCCAAGTTTGCCTGGGCAGATAAGTTATTTGTCGACGCCCTCGGCCGGCTCGATCAGAGTTCAAGGTTTGGCCGCGATGTAGGTACAGCCTTTTTCCCCCGCATTTCCGTCGCCTACCGTTTGACACAGGATATCAAGCTCGATCCATTGACAGAATTTAAGCTGCGGGTTGCTTATGGAAAAGCGGGAAGCCTTCCACCTTTTGGAGCCAAAGACAGCAGAGTCAACATCACCAATACAGGGGGGGTCAGCTATACGCAAAATGATAATACCGACCTGAAGCGCGCAGTTACCGCGGAAACGGAACTTGGTTTTGATGCCGTTTTATTTAAGCGACTGAACGTACAGTTTAACTATGCCTTTTCAAATAGTACCAACGATTTTATTTCTGTTCCGGCATTTACGCCGATTTCGGGCTCAGCAAGCATCTACGACAATCTAGGCGCTGTAAAATCAAATTCTCTCGAACTGGAGATCAATGGGAAAGTGCTGGAGCACAAAAAGTTTAGTTGGTCATCAGGCCTTACTTTCAGCCGTGTCCGTAGCCGGATTACCTCGCTGGGCGATGTTCCAGAGTTTACGTACAACGGTTATCGAAAAGCTGTCGGCGCCAGTACCACCGCAATTTATGGGTATAGTATCCACTCGGATCTCGCTCAGTTGCAAACCAATGCCGATGGTTTTGTTATCAATGCCGGTAACGGTACCAAACGGATTGAAGACTATGTGGTGAATGACTTTGGTGTGGTGGTCGAAAAAGCAGCTTTGGGTACAGCAAATGAAGCTCCGGTATTTTATGTCAATGCTGCAACTGGCAATGCCAAAATTATCGGCGATGCCAATCCAGATTTTTTACTGGGCTTTACCAACACCTTTAATTACGGGCGTTTTTCACTTTACAGCGTACTGGATTGGCAACAAGGGGGACAGAAATTCAATGAAACCGCACAATATCTGACCTATGTCTACCGCTCGGAATTTTCTGATCGGAGCGCCGCCGCAGGCAAACCGCTAAACTTTACCACCCAGGTATTCAACGCCTCACAAGTGACAGATTATTGGATCGAAAAAACGACCTATTTGGCCCTTCGCGAGCTTTCGTTATCCTATAAACTCCCGACAGAAAAACTGGGCCTTTCCAAGGTTCTGAAAAATGCCAATCTATCCCTTATCGGCAGAAACCTCTTTATCTGGACAAACTACAAGGGAGTGAATGTTGATGGAATCGGACAGGATGGATTCAACTACCCTACCTACCGTATTATTTCAGGGAAACTAACTTTCAATTTTTAACCTAATTAGACAAAGCAAAACATGAAGAAGATATTTTTTGGTTTAGCGGTTCTTTTTTCACTGGGTTCATGCGAATCGATCGGATTCGATGACCCTTCGACATTGACGAATGCTGAAGCTATAGAAAAGATAAAAAGTCTAGGTTATGTACTCACAACAAGTAGTGTGCAGACTGCCTTCAATACCACGACAAATAACGCCGGTGGTTCTCATTTTAGTCTTTGGGCAGACCAGTCAACCAATACCAACGGCAGCCAGTCCTGGTGGGATTTTGCGAACGAACCGCGGTTACGTTTGAACAACAATTCGGCTTACCGCGGTAATGCAGCCGTTCGTGAAGTGTATTCCAATTTTTATCAATCCAATCTGGATGCCACCAAAGTGATCGACCTGATCGAGAATCAAAAGTTGACGATCTACGATGACAAGGGTGCCGACCGGACCAAAGACTGTCTTATTGGTGCCTATTACGCAAAAGGTGTCTCCCAAGGTTATTTGGGTACAATATTCGACCGCGGACTGATTGTCGATGATGTCAACCTTAAACTCAAAGAGTTTCCCAACTCCTATAAAGAGCTGATCGAGAATGGTATCAAACATCTTGATAAGACCTTGCAGCTTATTGCCGAAACACCCAACCTGAATTTCGATTTTTTAAAGGGTGTCACCATTTCCAAAGGCGATCTCGTATTGCTGATCAATTCGCTTTCTGCTCGGATCCTTTCCTCCGTAGCACGGGATAAGGCTGAAGCAGAAAATCTGGGTTCCCCTTATTGGAACCGCGTTCTTACCTATGCCAACAAGGGCTTTACCACCGATTACACCATCACCACTACCGTGGGTGGCTATTACAATGCTCTGGTCGATGTACTCGAACGCCCTTACGGAACGGCCTCCTATGTCCCTGTTGATATCAAAATCGCCTATTTGGCAGATAAAACAAAAAAAACGCCCACAGCTTATCCAACCAACAACAGCGTTATCTTGAGGCCTATTGAATCTGACGATAAACGTTTCTACCAATATTTTACCTACACAAGTAACTTTGGTATTCTACTGGAAGCCAGGGGGCGAGGGCTTTTCAGCAATTACATGCGTTCCAGGTGGATGTATCCCAAATTGTCTACCCTCAATGTTGCCGGCGCTGTCAACCCTTACTTTTTGGCCGAAGAAACACGCTTATTGCGGGCAGAAGCAAAATACTGGTTGAAAGATTACGATGGCGCTGCGGCTGAGCTGAACGCTTCGACAGCCTCCCGCAAACAAAAAGGTGGTCTTCCCGATGTGATAGCCAGTGCCAGTGCGCTACGTGATGCCATTCATTATGAATATGCCATAGAAATAGATGGGGCGGGTGGTACTTTTGTACCCTTCACCTTCATGCGGAGAAATGATCTGCTACAGGGCGGCACGCCGACCCAGTTTCCGATACCACAGATCCAACTGGAACTCATCGGAGAACCTGTCTACACCTTCGGTGGGAATGAGTCTGCCGGCGAAAAAGGCAAATTTGGTGAGCTTGGTACAGCCCGCGACAATGGCTGGAAGCCAGCTTCAAAATAATCAAGCCTTCTGTTTTCCGTGCTGCATACAGCGGCGCGGAAACAAAGGCTATTTTTTACGGTCCTATTTAACTCAGCAGCTTTTGCTGAAACGCAAAACGGATCAGGTCGCCGTGTTTTTACTTTTGTTCTTGTCCATCTGATTTGACAGTGTCCTTCGACAGTCCGTTTGCTCAAAAAGATTTTATCCGCTATTTCCACAGCCGTGAAACCCTGCGCAATAAGTTCCACTGCAAAACTTAATACATCAGCAATTGAATTAAAAACATGTATTACGCCAAAAGGATCATCTGGATCAACCGATGAAAACGAATAGATGTCCAAGAAATCTGCATTTCCTTCGTCAAAGGATTCAAAATAGGCTACAGAAAAGCTTTCGTCGCTTTCCTTATCGATACTTAACCATCTGAGTATGGTATAATCTGTTTCCTGAACAACAACCAACCACTGCCACGGATTTCCCAAGTCTCAATCTGGCTCTGATTTGATCGTCCGTTAAATACTCTGCCATAAAAATAACGTAATACATGAATTTAGTAAATTGCATTATGGAAAAGAAAACTTTTTGACATCATCTTTTAAATCATTCGTGCTATTTTATGAAAGTTTACTTCTTAATACCTTTTTTATTTCTATTTACCAAAGATTCCATATGCACGGCTTATAAGGGGGATCATCCCCCGGGAGACGAAATCGGAATCAGGAAATTATTTCACCGTCTCGGCAGTAGCCAGCAGGACTCTATTGGTTTCCTAAATCAGACAAGAGACAGGGATACAGTCTATATTCCTCGGGCGATATCCCGTAAATTCAGAGTTAAAGACAGTAATAAATTGATTGCTGAAGAACGTTTTTTTACAAAGTTGGTTTTCCACTTACCGATCCTGACACATGATTGCCAAAAAGCATTCGTATCCCTGGATTATATATGTGGTGGATGGTGTGGCCAAGGATGGTATTTTATTCTCAAAAAAACAAAAGGCAAATGGAAGGTAGTTAAGTATGAGGGTACTTGGGAAGCATAGGTGCGAAAAACTATTGAAATATTACTTAAACAAGCGCAATAGAAAAACCAGAACAATGTACGCTATTTCTCCTATCCGGTTAAAGACCATTCATGAACTACAATCTTTTCAATGAATTCAAGGTTCGGCATTAGGTGGCGGCACAAAAACTAGACCTAAATATGGGAATAAATAATCCATACTTTAGCGGTTTGGGATATTTACTATTTGGAGATTTCGGACATTGAGATCATGCTATTCCTAGACGAGTTGACCGTTTTAAACAAAACCATAAAAAACAAGTAAGGATGGATTTGTAAATCTCAGCTCAATATTCAAATGGTCGAAATTGTCCTTATTGACTGATCAATGAATTTCGAAATCATATGATCAAAGCCTCCGAAATCTCCATCCATTTATCTTTTTCTTACAAAATGATTTTGAACGATTGAATTTAGAAAGATTTTTGTACCCACAGCTTCGAACTTCAACATTTCGGAAAGAGCTCCGAACAAAGGAATTCCTTCCCCTAGCAGATAAGGAATCAGGGTAATAATCATCTCATCAATCCGGTCTTCTTTCAAAAAGCCCTGAATGGTCTTTCCCCCATCGATATACAGGTTATGATATCCTTTTCCATGAATTTCAGCCAGTACATCGTTTAGGCAGCCTTTGACAAGAGAAGCTTTATCCCTGAATTTTGCGGGGATCTCCGTCATACTGTCGCTCAACACAAAAACATGCTTATCATAATACCATTCGTCAAAACCACAAACCACTTCAAAGGTTTTGCGGCCCATGACCAGCGCATCAATCTGTGCAATAAATTCCTTATAGCCCATATCATCCTTCTCGGGATTCGGTATGGAAAGCAGCCAATCGATTTCTCCGTTCCTATCGGCAATATATCCGTCCAGACTGGTGGCAATGAAGACTTTGTTTTTCTGATTCATTTTTATGTATTTAAAGTTATACCACAAAACTAAATCCTTCGACACATTTAAAATTGTACAGAATTTACCCTGCTCCAAATTTTGAAAATTCTTTTGGAGTATAACCACTGAGTTTTTTAAATACCCTAATAAAATGAGACTGGTCATAGAATCCAGCTTTCAGCCCAATGTCAGTCAATCGTTCCAGCGAATTGTTCTGAAGCAATATGATCGCTTTATTCACTTTGTAAAGATTCAGATATTCACTGGGAGTCAAAAAATAATGCTTTCTGAATTTCTGAATGAAACTTTTCTGCGAAATCAGCAGCACTTTACTGAAATCCCTCAGCATTCCCTTTCCTGCTATTTCAGTAGCCAGATGGGCTTCGAACCTCATCAAGTGAGGGTCGGTATTTAAAGTTTCGAATACCCTCAACAAACAATTTTCAGCTTGGGCAAAATCAGGATTTTCGGCAGCAAAAAGACAGTCAAATAAAATCGAAGCTACTTCTTCCAAAGATGAGCTCCCTAATTTTGGGAGCAGTATGCCATAGCAAAACGGCTTTAAGATTAACCCTATGCACGCGTAAGCTCCATTTGTTGTGGTCAGAAAAGGTCGATTTTTTAAACCCGATAGCACCTGAACTCCTGTACGCCCCTTTATCTTTTCGGTATTGATGCCTCTGATGTCGAACTCATCTCCATAACTGAAAATAAGTTCGGTAAACAAAGCAGCATGATGAATAAAATCCATGGTAAGATTAGGCGACTTTCCTACCCAGATATAATCTATAAATTCACTGAGCGGATATTTTGGCCGGTAAGCTATTTCTTCAATCATTTCTATTATTTCTGAGTAAGCCAATTGCACTGATTCTATAGGAACAGATAAATATAAAGGTTATTTTTCGGAACTATCGATTTATATAATCCCTATACCCAGCCATCTGTTGTCTTATTGTTGATCAAGACAAAATTCTCCCGATTGGCATTGCCACTATCGAATGAATGGAAGAATTTGTTCCAGATCGTCTTTCCATGGGTCGCCCGAATTGGGGTATGCATCCACCCTATACGGTTACAGAATTTGCGATACTGACGGATCTACCTCGAATAGCCACATCTTTCAATGTTGTCCGCTGGGAATAATTCCGTATGGTATATAAGTCGGTGGAGCTTGCCATCAATTCGATACAGGATTTAACATAGGAATTACGCCCTCGTTCGCTGACAATCCCCCCTCCTATGCTCTCATGGGGTATATTGAGTGTTTTTGAAGTATAAAATTTGCGCCCCGGAAGACTGATGCATTTTCCTTTGCCTGCACAATAGTTTAAGGCATTTTGTAAGTAGGGATAATCATCGGGATATGGCGGCTGTCCGCCTGTCTCGGCACCTTTAGCGCCAAAATATAGCGGGTTCACGTTACCGACGAAATGATGGATCAATTTAATCCCGCCCGCTGCAATAACACTCCCCCCATCGTCTGGTCCAGGATAGTTTTGAGAGAAATAATAAATAACTGGTGCCGGGGTATCTCCTTTTTTGTAATAGCCCAGTAGCTTAACGCCTGAATAGACTGGAGTGGTTCCTTGTAGTCCTGCAATTTCTTCTGCGGAGAGATCCCTCATCTCTTGCATGCTGTTCTTAATTAAAAATTGATTTGCCATATTTCTTTCTCTTTTAAAGTGTATAGCAAAAGTAGGCGGGTTATTCGCGCCATCTGAGGGAAAGAAGGTTTATGTAAGCGGTAAGGGGGAGTTACCGAAAAGTCAGGGGTTTTAAGCTTTTCTTGAGCTGTTATTTTAAATTTCTATATATAACAAGATATATATTACTATTTTTTTTAGTATATTTAAACTTTTATTCAGAGAAAGGAGTCTCGTAAAGATACCCAAAAAATCGAAACGGGGTTACTTTTGGAAAGTAAATAGTTTAACCATGAACTTAAGCAAGCTTGAACAGGAATTTTTTGTACAAATAAAAGATCGTGTCAAAAAGGCACAATATGATTCTTTAAAAGTCGTTAACACTCAGCTAATTGCATTATATTGGGACATTGGTAAAGCAATAACGTTCAAGCAGCAAGACGGTTGGGGAAAATCAATAGTCCAAAAACTATCTGCTGAGCTTCAAAAGGAGTTTCCGGGTATAGGTGGATTTTCTACAACAAACCTGTGGTATATGGCTCAATTTTATAATGAATATAATGATAATCCAAATCTCCAACCATTGGTTGGAGAAATTAGTTGGACAAAACATATCGCCATATTATCTAAATGTAAGGATCAACAAGAGCGTAAATTTTATATCCAAGCAACCAAAAAATTCGGCTGGACAAAAGACGTATTAATTAATCAAATTGAAAATAAGAGTTTCGAAAGCTATCTCCTTAATCAAACAAACTGGGACAGAACATTAAGTGATAGCTTAAAAAAAAATGCGTTGTTAGCGATAAAAGATCACTATACCTTCGATTTTTTGAACTTAGCCGATCAACATGAAGAAAGTGAACTAGAACAGGCATTAATAAAAAATGTAAGAAGCTTTTTGCTTGAAATGGGAAATGATTTCACTTTTTTAGGCAGTCAATATAAATTAGAGGTCAATGATAAAGTTTATTTTATAGACCTGTTATTATTTCATCGAAAACTACAATGTCTTATTGCTATCGAATTGAAAATTGGCGAATTTCTACCAGAATACAAAGGAAAAATGGAATTCTATCTTTCAGTGTTGAATGACAAAGTAAAGCTCGAACATGAGAATAATGCTGTTGGTATAATAATATGTAAATCCAAGGACAGAACTATTGTTGAATATTCGCTAAGCACATCTTCTTTGCCTATTGGAGTTGCGACGTATAGCACAACAAAATCATTACCAAAAAAATACAAACAACTACTGCCAAATGCAAAAGAAATAGAAGAAAAATTAAGCATATTTTTCAAAGATGATGAATTACAACCTTGATTATCTTTTGGGGATATCAAAAGGCTTAACAACATGGGGTTAGCGACCATATAGCATATAACACTCAAAGAATTACCGTGATGTATTTAAACGAGAAGGAGTTTTAAAGAGTTTTAAGGACGGCTTGGAGCTGCAATCGTTTTTCCGCGAATACAGGCACGAGCAGTATCGCTAATGCTCGAAGGACAAATGGACGGCCACCTTGGCTACGAAAAGCATGAGCGCAGCGGTGCCACATTTCCATATCCTCCTGTATAAAAGACCGATTTACTAAAGTCAACGATATCATAATCTTGCATTAAGGCAAAGAACATCTTATACGAATGAATTTCCGCTGAATTAATAGGGTCTGAGATAATACTTGGATAAAGTTGATGTGATTGAATATTAAATGATTCCAATAACTTAAGCGATCTATCGTCAATTAGAAAAAGGCAGTTATTAAAGTGA
>JAQZAZ010000285.1 GCA_029239355.1 Sphingobacterium sp. | reverse complement strand
CTCACCTGCCTAGGTGGTGGAACTGGTAGACACGCAGGACTTAAAATCCTGTTCCCGTTAAGGGAGTGCGGGTTCGATTCCCGCCCTAGGTACAAGAAAAGCCCATCAGTCGATGGGCTTTTCTTGTTTTATATGCTTTTTCTCCAACCCTCCCTCCTACGCCTTAAATTTCATTATCCAAACTTACCCGCGTCTTATAGAGCTCAATCTTTTGATAAATCTTGTTAAAAAACATTTTTTTATCCCTTGTTCCAGCTGTATTTAACAACCTGGAATTTTTAAGCTGATGCTGATAAAAGTTTGAAGCATGCTGCCAAGTGTCTGTATCATTTGTAATGAAATACCCAAGCATCGTATGGGGAACAAATAGCGATTTTCTGTCCTTGTTTCCAACCAAAACATTATCGTTTAAGATCAATAGTTCGTGGTAATATAGTTGGTACTGATCGTTATTCGGCACGCATTTTTTTTCCAATGAAAACACCAGTTCCTTTATCTGATCACAGAGGATCTTCCCATTGTCAGCTGTCAATAGGCCCGCTTGGGAAAAATACATAATCTGCTGCAGCGTACTATTGATTGTCGTATCGTTCCAGATCTCTTTTACCCTGATGGACGAATAATAATCATTCAGCTTTTGCCCCCGATTATCCATCGGTGTTTTTGACAAAAACGACTCAAAAGATACCTCCAACTCATCCGGGCTCAATAAATTGAGCCAGACATAGCGTTTAAAACGAGATAATAATCCTGTATTTATCGTATAGAAGATCGGTATATCCTTAGTAGAATAATACAAGGACGTCTCAAGAGTGGGCTTAAATTCTGTTAAAGACTTAAAGGAATTTTCAAGGTAATTTGACAGGTCATTGAACGACTGGATTTCCGTTGTCCTTTTCACTAAAACATGATCACTATTCTGAAACATCTTGATCTGGAAATACACCCACGATCCAAGTCTGGGCTTTCAGGAACTCACCATAATAACTACAATTGCGCTTATGGCTACATTTGTTGAAGCACTGAGCAAAGATGGCTATGATAATTTAACCATCCCCATAAGTACAATCGTAAGTTTGTATATTCTTCTTCCTTAAGCCCCCCTTTCTTCGTACCAACTTCTACCGTTTAAGCAATTCGCTTCGATTTTTCATCGGGATTTCATCGGGAAAAATAGCCAGAGAATCCGATGAAATCCCTAGCAACTCCCGATGAAAAGCAGAAGTTGGTACGAAGTTGGTCCAAAGTCTTTAGCTCCAAAGCCTATAAAGCGAGTTATTTTATTTCAACTCCAAATCCATTCTATATTTCCCTGCTTCCAATTGGACCGTCTTGCTATTTCGGATATTCTCAGGCGGATAAAACGTTGCCGTGGCATTTGCCGGTATCTCCACGGTATATTCAACCTTGTTCCCCTTTACTTTCCAACTGGACACGATATTGCCATACGGAGACTGATAAGAAATCGAAGACTCCTTGAGTTCCTTCGGGAAAATAGGTTTTAACAAAATATGTTTGAAGCCAGCTTGTATTGGATCTGGCAAGATACCGCCAATGGATTTAAAAAACCAGCCACCGATCTCACCGAACATCATGTGATTATCAGAGATATCTCTTGTTGCTTTCAGATCCCAGTTTTCCAGTAATGTGGTCGCTCCATTGACGATCCACCAGCCCCAGGAGGGATAGGTATCCTGTACCGCAACTTTATAAGCTGTCTCCCCATAGCCATTATCTTTGAGCGCATTCAAAAGTGCTTTTGCCCCCAATACGCCAACATCTAAGTGAAAATTGGTCTCTTCTACCCTGCTATTTAAATTGGCTGCAACTTTGGCTTTCATCGCTTCTGGTACCACGCCCCAATATAAGGGCACACTCAACTCTGTCTGCGTCCCCGTGCTATAGATCCCTTTTGATCGATCCAAAAACTTCGCATTGATTGCATCTTTGATCTTCTTGCCCAACATTTCGTATTTCTGCTGATCATCAGTTTTTCCAAACATTTTTGCGGCGGAGGCCAAAATTGTCGCGTCGACGTAAAAATAAACAGATGAGGTGAGTTCGAGATTAGATTGCGATTTGACCGGTACCCAATCCCCCCGGCCGAAAGTAGTCAGTCCACTGGGACTGATTCCGTCCACGTAATCCACATAACGTTTAATATTGTCATAACATTCCACCAAGAGGCTTGCATCGCCGTAAAAAAGATAGGTCTGCCATGGAATAATGGCAATGGTGCTTGTCCAGTCCAAGCCATTAGCTGTACCATAGCCCCAACCTCCTGTTGGTATGATATCAGGCAACACACCGTTTTCCTGTTGCTCGTCCCGATGATCTGCCATCCATTTCTCATAAACCGTGATACCGTCAAAATTATAATAAGCTGTTTCAATAGCAAGGTGACCATCGCCAGTCCAGCCATTTTTCTCCCGTTGCGGACAATCTGTGGGATATCCCATTAAGTTCGATAGGTATGCATTATTGGTTGCTTCCCATAAACCGTTTATTAAGGTGGATGAAGTTTTCAACTGTCCAATGGAACGTACATCGCTATGCATGAAATAAGCCGTAATAGCCGATTCGTCCAATACAATCGGATCACTGCTGCTCACTTCGACGTAGCGAAAACCTTTATAGCCAAATTTCGCCATAAATTCATCCTCTTTCCTGCCACTCAACGTTAAGATGTCAGTCTGAAAGGGTTCCACTTCTTTATTCCCACGATAATATACATCAATGTTGGACAGATCCAAGCGTCCATTTGCCTGCAATCGTTCGCCATGCTTGATTTTGATCACCGTCCCTGCCTTACCACCAATCTTTATCTTTGTCACACCGGCCATATTCTGTCCCATATCAAAGACGTAGGTTTTCTCATCCATCTTTTTCATTGATTTCGGCGAATACGATCGAACGAGGCGTATGGGCACCATCTGTTGGGAAACAATATTTGTAGAAGGTGGGTTCCGATACTGAATGGCATGCCACTGTGAATCGTCAAACTGTGGAGTATCCCATCCCGGCATCTCCAGACGGGCATCATAATGTTCGCCAGTGTAGATATTATTATAAAGGATAGGTCCCGCAGCCGTCTTCCATTGTTGGTCTGTAGTTAACGTCTCCTCGCTGCCATCCTGATAGACAATACGCAGGTTCAAGCAAAATGTGGGACGATTACGCCAAGGTGCTTTATCAAAATTCCATACTGCTAATGGTTGATGATTATACCAACCATTCCCCAATACGACAGCAACTGCATTGTTTCCCTGCTGGATCTGACGGGTTACGTCCTCCACCACATATAATGTACGTCTATCAAATCGGGTATACATCGGATCCAGACGATGGTCACCTATTTTTTTGCCATTTATTGAAAGCTCGTAAAGTCCCGCCACAGCAATATAGGCACGGGCAGACTTAATCGGCTTGGTCGTTTTAAATGCTCTTCTGAAATACGGTGCCGCCTGCTCGTGAATATCCTGATTATCACTGATCCATCTCCCCTTCCAGTTCTCCATCCCCATCATACCAGTCTCAAATGAAGCGATGGAAGATATACTTTTACTTGCATTTTTGTCCCAGACAAGCACTTTCCAATAGTACTTTGTCTGCTGTTTCAAGCCAGTACCCTTATAATGAATCAACATCGTCGAACTCAGTTGCTTTCCGCTATTCCAGATATTAGCTTTATTTTTCACCAATGCAAGTGAATCACTACTTACCAAGATTTGATAAGCAGATTGCTTCGCTCCCTGTCGCTTATCGGCAAGTCGCCAACTTAAGCGGGGATTTGATTTATCCACACCCAGCGGATTCACAAGATGCTCACAGCTCAGTTCAATTGGCAGACATTCTTTTTGTTTTTGTGCATACAGTATCGAGCTTACACACAGCATCGTCATCAATAAAATTTTCCGCATATTTAGTTTATACTTCGTTCAGCTTTTTGCATTTCCTAGCTTAGCATTTCGGTTATATCCAGGGTGACAATGCACACATTCAACAGGAATACAAAAAGTGTTAAATTGTTTTAGTTGATTCAAAAACGAATATATCAATTATTATCAAGATAATTAAACTGTACTGTCCTGTTATCCTGCTGATGAAAATTAACAGCAATGTTTTGGATTATTCATCAAAATAACCCTATATTAGTCCTGACTTTAGGGGTGTCTGCATATGCGGGCTGAGATTTTACCCTTATAACCTGATCCAGATCATACTGGCGTAGGGAAAAGTAAGCTATCTTCCAGATACATTACCGTATCTTGTTGTGGCCATTCCTAAAG
>JAQZAZ010000284.1 GCA_029239355.1 Sphingobacterium sp. | reverse complement strand
TAGAAAAAAATATTCTATTTTTGCAGCATGGGTACCCAAACTGCTGAAGAAACCTTTACGTTAGAAGAGATATTAGCGTCTGTTAAGGACTCTAATCGCTTGATTTTGTGGAATGACGAAACGAATACGTTCGAACATGTGATCCATTGTCTGATGTATCACCTCCAATATACCGAAAAACAAGCTGAGAAAATTGCATGGAAAGTACACACTGAAGGTAAGTGTGCCGTTTTGGAGGGCACTTTCACCGAGATGGAAATCTACCGTAAAATTTTGAAAGCAGAAGGTCTGACCGTGTCAGTAGAATAAATTTACTATCCTTTTTGTTACCGTAATAATATGGTTACGCTTCAAGTTTGTCTCTAAGTTTTAGTTTTATTTGCATTAAACTATAAACTAAGCTGAAGCTCTCATGTCATTTAACGCTAAATCGTTTAAATTTTTATTATTATTTGTATTCTTTCTACCGGTAATTGTTTTTGCACAAACTGGTCAAATCAAAGCTATCCTGATCGATAGCAAAACTTCTAAACCTATTTCCTCTGCGAGTGCAGCGCTTTTAGACACAGGCAACAACTACGTTAAAGGAGCACAGTCTGTAGATCAAGGCTTTCTTTTATTCTCGGATGTCACACCAGGCAAATATAATGTTCGTATCAGTTATGTAGGCTATGAAACGCATACGATTGAAGGGGTGGATGTGACAGCATCGAAAAGCAGTGACCTTGGACGAATTGGTTTAAATTCAACCGGTGAGCTCCTGGATGAGGTTGTAGTCGAGGGAAGAGTGCCTGCAATGCAGATTGGCATTGACCGTAAAACCTTTAATGTAGGTGAGAGCTTGGTTAGTGCAGGTGGTACTGCAACAGATGTTTTAGCCAATGTGCCTACGCTTCAAGTGGATCAAGATGGCTCGGTGAGCCTGCGCGGATCCAGTAGTGTCAAGATTCTAATAGATGGCCGTGAGTCTGCATTAGCCGGAAATGATGTCACATCTTTACTCCAGAGTCTTCCCGCCAATTCCATAGAAAAGGTTGAAGTCATCACCAATCCTTCCTCTAAATATGATGCAGAAGGACAGACGGGGATTATCAATATTGTTTTAAAGAAGAATATTAGAACAGGGCTGAATGGATCAGTAAACACATCCGCTGGCTCCTATGATAATTACATGGCTGGTATAACTTTGAATTATCGGGATCGAAAATTCAATTACTTTGGGTCATACAACTTCAATAAACGTAACATGGTTGGGAGTGGTAAGACCGACAATATCTTTTTGAGCGATACGACACGTAATTATAGCGAATCCGAATCGTCAAGAAAGGGGAACAGCCATACAGTTAAAGCCGGATTTGATTATAATATGTCTGATCGTACTTCATTGAGCTTTTCCGGTAATTTGAGCATTCGGGATAATAAACGGATAGAGGATTTAGATTATCAGTTTTATAAAGGAACAGTTGAAACCGGAATGAGCGATCGTAATTCGACTCAATTCGAGGACGATTTTGGTTATGAATTCAACGCCGATTTTAGACATCAGTTTAAGCGACAAGGGGAGGAATTGACCGGGAATGCGAGTTATGGAAGAGACAAGGAAGATGGCACAAACGATTTCTTTCAAGAGTATACTGACGGACGTAGAAATACTTCCCGTAAGAATGTAACCTCTGAAGACGGCAAGAATATCAATCTCCAGCTGGATTATGTGTTGCCATTCTCCGAAGTAAGCAAATTTGAGGCCGGCTACCGTTCCCAGATTAGAAAGTCATTTGATACCCAATTTTCCTTATCCCTTGATTCGATAGGCAACTATGTTCCAGACTATAGGATCAGCAATGATTTTGATTTTATGAGTGCTGTCCATGCAATTTACGCTAACTATCAAAATAAGCTAACGGATAAAATTGGCTATCAAATAGGGTTACGGGGAGAACAGTTTGAACTCAAATCCACTTATTTCTCCAAGGATCCCGATGCAGAGGAAAAAGAATCCAATGCAAAGCAGAATTTTTTTAGATTATACCCGACCTTGTTTTTAACCTATGATGTAGATGATAACGGTGACAAAGTTCAGTTTAGTTACTCGCGCCGTGTGCAACGTGCCCGGGGTTGGCAGGTCAATCCGTTTCTAAATGTATCCGATGATTTGAATTACCGTCAGGGAAACCCAAATCTGAAACCAGAAGATGTACATAGTTTTGAATTGAGCTTCGCCAAAACCTTTGGGAAGGTTAATTTAATATCGTCAGCTTATTTTAATCATGCCAGCGAGGTTATCCAGCCTTTTGTTTACAAAATTGAAGATGGTCGAACGTACAGTAGATGGGAGAATATGACCAGCCGCAATCTTTCGGGCTTTGAATTTATTTCAAAAGTCAATGCGACGAAGGATTTTGATTTTACATTTAATCTCAATTTGATCCATATTAAATATAATGCAAATCCGGACTACGATATAAAAGAAAGAAAGGATTTCGCTTATAATGCAAATTTAACAGCTAACTATCGCTTTACACCTACTTTCTCTGCACAAATGAGAGGTGAGTATAATTCTTCACGCGTGATGGCTCAAGGGCAGATGAATGCAATGAAAGGCGTGGATGTCGCGTTGAAAAAGGATGTATTCAAGAAAAAAGCATCAATTATGTTAAATGTTAGAGATGTATTTAATTCACGGAAAATGAATGGTGTGACAGAGACATCGCAACTTATATCAAATTTTGAACACCGTTGGATGAAGCGGATGGTGACCTTATCACTTTCTTATCGTTTTGGTAGTCAGGATTTAAATAGGTCTAAGAAGAAAGAAGCACAAACGAACGAAATAAACGGTGGCGGTGAGGAATATTAAAAAATATTCCTTCATTTAAGCCCAAAATGCTTAATTTTAATTTTGAAACAAACCTAAAACTAAAAAGAATGAAGTTATTAAAAACAGTTCTTGCAGTATCGGTGATTGCATTTTCAGCACATCTACATACTGCCGTGGCACAAGCAAAAAAAGAAGTACCTGCTTACAAAATTCTGGATTTGCCACGTGTGGATATCAAGAAATTCAAAAAAAATAAGGCTGGAGCCTACGTTATTTTCGACGGAACTTCCATGGAAGGCTGGAGAGGATATGATAAAACTGTCGTGCCTAAAAGATGGGTTATCAATGAAGGCGCAATTAAATTTGATAGCCAGGCGAATGTTGGTAAAGATGAAGGCGGAGATTTGATTTTTGCCCATGACTTCAAAAATTTCGAATTGGAAATGGAGTGGAAGGTTGCAAAGGGAGCAAATTCGGGAATTTTCTTCCTGGCGAAAGAAGTCGAAGGCCAGCCCATCTATATTTCATCACCAGAATGCCAGGTGCTTGACAACGAAAATCACCCGGATGCTAAAATGGGGGTTGACGGAAATCGTAAGTCTACGTCTTTATATGATATGATTCCTGCGAAACCACAAAATGGCAAACCTTATGGCGAATGGAATAAAGTGAAGATCCGCGTAAACAATGGTAAAGTTGAGCATTTTCAAAATGGTGTGAAAGTCGTTGAATATACCCTGTGGGACAAATCATGGATTGATCTACTGCAAAAAAGTAAATTCAGCCAAGAAAAATGGCCATTGGCTTTTGAGTTGTTGAGTCATGTAGGCGGCGAAAGTAAATCAGGATTGATCGGTCTTCAAGATCATGGAAATGACGTTTGGTTTAAGAACATAACTGTTAAAGTTTTAAAATAAAACCTTCACCCTCTCGTAAGCCATAACAGCTATGACAGCCAACAGGAGGGGTATTTCTGCCCAATAAAAACAGAAATTTTCAAAAAAAGCAGCTTTAAAGCTGCTTTTTCTATAATATAGATTGTAATTCTTTCAGATCGACTATCATATGCGGGACATCTTCTGGCTTTTCCACACTATTCGGATTAAAGAAGATTGCGTCCATGCCAACATTCATTGCCCCGCGTATATCCGCATCCAGATTATCACCAACCATCAGTGACTGTGGTGCCTGTGCGCCTGTAGTCTCAAGCGCAAATTGAAATATCCTTGGATCAGGTTTGTTTACACCTACGACCTCAGAAATAAAGATATTTTTGAAATATTTATTCAAATTGCTTTTTTTCATTTTGGTTTCGCAAGCTTCTTTAAAACCATTGGAGATTAGATGTAGGTTGTATTTTTCGTCCAAGTAGGCTAAGGTTTCATGGGCATGGGGAAATAAATTCGTCTTTTGGGGACAAATAGCCAAGTATTCCAGTTCAAATTCTTCCGGAAATAATTCAGGATCTACGCCCAATGCTGTAAAGG
>JAQZAZ010000283.1 GCA_029239355.1 Sphingobacterium sp. | reverse complement strand
TCCTATGGATGATGTCTCCGAATAATTCAGTTTACATCCAAGTGTATAAAAAGCTACTTTTTTATTCTCCATAATATTTTGCAAAATTACATTTTTTTTTAGTAACCCCTCTTATCATTTTCAGTTTTGACTTTCTCGTTATAAGGATTTTCCTTAGTTTTGACTATCTTGAAAGGTTGGATGCGCTAGAAGATTTAAATTTTATAGCTAAAGACAGATACTGCATCCACTGGTTATGGTTTTAATGCAATTTGGATATAGAAGGGCGTGTAAATTTTCATCTAAGCTAGATGCTTCTAGCAAGGGAAGTTTTAACCGAACAGCATAAATCCTGCTGGTGCAGCTAAAAGCACACACCTATAATAGTAAGCAGTAGAACATACAGATACAGACCTCGGATATTAAGCATTTAATAAATAAAACTTACAAATGAAACAATATTTAGATTTACTCAGACACGTATATACGAATGGTGTTGTAAAAACGGATCGTACCGGAACAGGTACCAAAAGTGTCTTTGGGTATCAGATGCGTTTCAATCTTCAGGAGGGATTCCCGCTAGTAACAACAAAGAAATTGCACTTGCGATCAATTCTTCACGAGTTGATCTGGTTTTTGAAAGGTGAAACCAATATTCAGTATTTAAAAGAGAATGGAGTGAGTATCTGGGATGAATGGGCTGACGAGCAGGGTAACCTAGGCCCTGTTTACGGTTCGCAGTGGCGCTCTTGGCCAACACCTGATGGTCGTCATATCGATCAGATCACACAGGTTATCAACCAACTGAAAAATTCACCGGATTCCCGTCGCATTATTGTATCGGCATGGAATGTTGCTGAAATCGAAAACATGGCCTTGCCTCCTTGTCATGCCTTCTTTCAATTTTATGTAGCACCAGCACAGCCTGAGAAAGGGATTATGAAGCCTCAATTATCCTGTCAGCTTTATCAACGTAGCGCCGACATATTTTTAGGTGTTCCTTTCAATATTGCCTCTTATGCCCTGTTGACGATGATGGTGGCACAAGTCTGTGATATGGAAGCAGCAGAATTTATCCATACATTAGGTGATGCGCATATTTATAGCAATCACTTTGAACAAACGGAGTTACAATTGAGCCGCGATCCAAAGCCATTGCCACAAATGAAGATAAACCCAGAGGTGAAAGATATTTTTGATTTCAAATTCGAAGATTTCGAATTGCTGAATTATGAATCACATGCTCATATCAAGGCGCCGGTTGCAGTTTAGGAAAACCGCTAAGAAGCTGTCCTGTACGCAACATCACTTTTTACAACAGAACTAATCTACACGACAAAAATGAGTAACCCAACGATCACATTAATCGTAGCTGCCTCGGAAAACAATGCAATCGGCATCAATAACCAGATGCCTTGGCATTTACCAAATGACTTTAAATATTTTAAAAGAAACACCATTGAGCATTCTGTCCTGATGGGCAGAAAAACTTTTGATGCAATCGGCAAAGCATTGCCTGACCGTAGGAATATTGTCATCACGCGTAATGCTAATTTTCAGGGAGAGGATATTGATGTTGCCAACAGTATCCAAGAAGCACTTCTATATTGCCGTGACGAGCGTGAAGTATTTATCATCGGTGGAGCAAATATCTATCAACAGGCTTTACCATTGGCAAACAAAGTACTTTTAACAAGAGTACACACAACAATTCAGGGAGATGCGTTTTTTTCCGAACTATCATCGGAAGAATGGGAACTAGTTTCCGCGGAACCACACCAGGCCGATGATAAACATGCCTTCGATTATACTTTTGAAGTGTATAATCACAAATAGCCATTGGAATGTTTAAATATTTATCGCTCGTTTTTATTTTACTTATGTCCAAGACATATGCTCAGAAGGTAGATACGGTTTATCTAGAAAAATTGCTTCAGAGCCGTCCTGATTTATTTCAACAGCTATTAAATCATCCGACAAAACATGAGGTGCAGATCCTGTACACCCAGATTGACCGTGATAAATCCAATATCCCACATTTTAAGTCTTATAGTTATCGGCTTAATCCCCATTGGTATTTCTATCCGGCAAGTACGGTAAAACTCCCGACAGCGATTTTAGCACTCGAAAAAATTAATGACTTACAAATTGAGGGGTTAACGAAAGACACTCCCTTACGCATTGATTCAGCTTTTGAAAAACAAACGAAAGTAACTGTAGACGAATCCGCAGCCAACGGTCTTCCTTCCATCGCCCAATATGTCAAAAAAATATTATTGACCAGCGACAATGACGCCCAAAATAGATTGTTCGAATTCATTGGCCGCGCTGAATTAAATGCAAAACTCGAAAAATACGGGAGCAAGTATAGCCGCATTGTCAACCGTCTTGCTATAGGCGACAAAGGTATTTGGGCCAAACATACCAATCCTTTCACCTTCTATAATGGCGACAACATTATTTATCGGCAAAATGCGCAATTCGATCCCAAAGACTATAATATCAAGTTAGCCAATACGCTTCAGGGAAAAGGCTATATGAATGAAAAGAATGAACTCATCCATAAACCCTGGAGCTTTGAAGGGCTAAACGTGTATGCATTGGAGGATCAACAACTGATATTGAAGAAATTGCTATTCCCCGAAGCATTCAAAAGCAGAGAAAGATTTAATCTGCAAAAAGAGGATTATAACCTGCTATACGATTATATGTCACGTTATCCCTTTGAATCGGACTTTCCTAAATATCACGCTACAGAATTCTGGCCCACCTATAGCAAACTGCTTTTCTATGGACGCGAGAAAGATGCAAAGTTGAATCCTAATATCCGCATATTCAACAAATACGGTGATTCTTACGGGTATAATATTGATAATGCTTATATCGTTGATTTTGAGCATGGCGTAGAATTTCTTCTTGCTGTAGTAGTTCAGTCGAACGAAAACGGCATCTACAACGATGGCATTTACGAATATGAGACTGTCACTTATCCATTTTTGAAAAACATTGGGCAGCTTATCTACCAGGAGGAATTAAAAAGAATAAAAAAAATCAAACCCGATTTATCCAAGTTTGATTTCAGAAAATAACACAAAAAACGGCATTCAAAATTTGAATGCCGTTTTTGTTTAATATGCCTTCTTTTTCCTTCATCAATCCAGGTGCGCTCATTTTTACACAAGATTGTGATTTCTTATTCACACCTAATCAGGCAAGCTCCCGCTACTTTGAAAAGCGGGGTATAACGATTGGCCTTTCTGAAACCCCATCATAGCATTATTGTCTTTGCAAAGCGCTTTCGATCAATTCACCATAAAAGTCCCCCTCTTTCATACCAAAGGCACGTACCTGTTGTGGGATAAAACTCTGCGCTGTCTGTCCCGGGATTGTATTGATCTCAATAAAATAAAAATTATCTGTGCCATTTTCCAGGAAGAAGTCCACCCGCACCATACCTTTACAATTCAATCTGACATAAATTTCCTTCAAAATGCGCGCAGCACGCTCTTGCTGTTCCACGCTCAGGTCAGCAGGCGTAATTTCCTCTGTCAAGCCGGGGATATATTTTGCTTCAAAATCAAAAAATTCACGGGTCGTACGAACCTCCGTAGCGGGTAATACAACCAATTCACCCTTCGCATTGCGGAAAATTCCTTCCGAGAATTCACGTCCCGTCACAAATTCTTCAACAATTACTTGTTTTCCCGTATTTTCAGCATCGAACGCTTTATCAATAGCTTCCTGTAACTGAGCAGGCTCTTTTACTTTGGTCATACCAATACTACTTCCTCCAGCATTAGGTTTCACAAAATATGGAAGGGCAAGCGTATTTTCAACAGTTTTGACGGCTTCTGCCCTTTGAGTTTCGAATAATAAAACCGATTTGGCCAGATATATTTCCGGAATATCACTTAAAATCGCCTTTGTATAACCCTTATTCATTGTCAAAGCAGACGTTAACGCATCACATGAAGTATAAGGGATATCAAGCAAATCAAAGTAGCTCTGCAATCTTCCATCTTCCCCGGGTACGCCATGCACCATGATAAAAGCGAGGTCAAAATTTATCGTTTCACCATTTAATGGTAATGTAAAACTCTCGCGCAGAACAGGGTATCGCTTACCGTCCTTAGCTGTATAAAACCACGCTTCTTTTGATATGGTAATCAGGTAGACATCGTATTTGTCATGATCGAGTTGGGAATAGACAAAGGCAGAACTTTTAAAAGAAACTTCGGCCTCACCTGTATATCCTCCAGTTATTAATGCTATTTTTGCTTTCATAAATTTTAGCGATTCGAATAGCAAATATAATTTGCTATACACGGAAAAACGAATAATTTTGTGAGGA
>JAQZAZ010000282.1 GCA_029239355.1 Sphingobacterium sp. | reverse complement strand
TTTTGTATTGCCAACCTTTGTTGATATAATTCTTCGACTCACTTCTTATCCAATTTTCAGCAGTATTCTGATTGAAATCTTTTTCACTTATCTTAAGAAAGTTTTTTCTCAAACCACAACATTTTGTGGTCAAACCCTAATTTTTACCATCTGAACCACATTTCGTCATCAGAATTATAGACTCAACGTGCCTTGAGGAGACAATTCTGATGCCGTGAAGACCAACTGGTTCCTTGGCGGAAGGGTATATTCCAGAAATAGTCGCCTCTAGCGAATTTCTTAATGGCTTAGTATAAGTATAACTTATTTTTTCAATACACTTCGACTGCAATACTTCTCTTAATTTCGTCTGATACATCAGGGCTCTTCTTTGATTGCATCTGCCCAAGTTTCGACTGCCTGCCAGTCACGGAAGTCGCCTTCGGGAGCATTTACGTTGTTAATGATCCACTTTTCAAAGGGATTCAGCGTTTTCAGCACCAGTTTACCGCCAAAGCAGGTGATTCCGCGAGGATGAATACGTTCAATGATCGGCTGGAGAGATTTGGGGCAAACCAGCCGTCCAACCGTTCAATCGGGTTTCCAGGTCCGGTTGGGCCGCATATAAAGATCCAAACAGGTAATTTTTCTAACGATTCGATGTTCTTATTTAAAAAATGTACGACCTTCTTATGCCAACACCCAATATAAACCGAACTGCCGAGGATGACTGTGCTGTATAGAGTCAGATCGCTGACTGTACCGGCATCCAGTACATCTACCTGCAAGCCTTTTTGTCGGATTGTTACACCAATTTTTTCGGCGATCCCCGTTTTGACCCATAGACCACCAATATTTTCTTATCCATTTATAACCCCTCCCTTTTCAATGTCATGAGCGCATCCCGATATGAACGCAAGAATTAAGAACAGCAGTCCGATGCCCAAGGTAGATACCATTACCATACTGATGCTGTCTGGATTGGATATGCCAGGCACAAATCCAAATATCGCAATTTGCAATGTATAAAGTATAAGCAGGGAACTGACAATCAGGAAAGGTCGCCACCGCTTTGACAGAAACCTGCGCACACCTGCGGGCAAAACCTTTCTCCACCAGTTGAGCGGCTTGCGGATGCGCGTGGACATTGCCCATCCAATCATAACAAATATCACTTGACCTATTCCGCCTCCAACCAAAAATAGCAGGAAAAACAGCGACAGGAATACAAGAGAGGCATTCTTTTTACTCATAAAGCCTGCCGACCAGATGATGACGGCAACCCCCACCAGTATAGCGGCAATACCGGTTAACAGAAAATTCGGGATGATGGTAAAGGCAGGTTCATTTCCATGAAGCCAAATTCTGTTTGCCTCTCCGATGGCATAAATTACATAACCATTCGTCGCAGTATTGCCTTGCAGCGTTTCAAAAAAACCATGACCAATGCCGCTTATGCCGAAAATGACCCCGAGTGTGGCAACGATTGTCTGAATCGCGCGATTGAAGTTGCTCTGTTTTGAATTTATAGTGTTTTCGCTAATCATTACTCTACCTCCTTGATTCGTCCGGATAATGCACAATTAATCATTTGATCTATCTTTTGCTTCCTCAATTTTTCATCAAAAAAATCCGTATCCAAATACCTGCTGTAAAGCTCTGGTTCAAGTACAATATGGTGAAACGGAATCATGAGCTGCAAGGCGATAATATTCAAATCTGATTCATCGCACTCAGTCAATATCTCTTTTAGCAGGGGCATGACTAATTTGCAGGAACTCTCGCATCCGGATTTCAGTTCAAGTGAAATGGCTATTTTGCATATATTGCGGTATTTGAATGCCGCGTCTGCTGTTGAGAACAGCATACTCCGTAGCCTTGTCTGCGCATCGGTGCCTGTGTGGCTATTTGGGTTAGATTTCTCAATAATATCGCCCATCATCGTCCCTACAACCTGACTAAGCAGATTCTCTTTTGACTGGTAGTAATAATTGACAAGCGCAAGATTCACGCCGGCTTTTGATGCGATCTCTCGCGTCGTTATCTGCTGATCGTTTTTTCCCTCAATCACTAATTCCATTGCAGCTTGAAATATCTTATCTTTAGCTCTTGTTTCATCTAGGTTCATTTTATAATACCTCCATTAAACAAGTTTCAAACATGTTTTAATCTTGTTTAATATTATAATACTCAACATCATAAAGATTGTCAATAATTTTTGAAAAAGAATTACTATCGTGAATAGGGTACTAATCCCTAAAGTATGCTAAATAAGGTCGACGTCATCTATAAAATGCCAAAAAAAAAATGGGCCGAAAAATGCACTTTTTCAGCCCGTCTTTTGCTCATTTTTCGCCCCAAAACCACAACATATTGGTCAAGCTCTACTTTTTCTTGTCCGAACCGCTACGCATCATCAGAATTACCGTCTCTACATGCCTTGAGAATACAAAAAAGATGACGTTTGAAGCTGATGGGGTCTTGGCGGGAAACATATCTATTAATTGTTATTCATACCAAACTCTTTTGTCTGTAGTTTCTTAATTAACTTTGATTGCGCTGATGCTTCAGCTTTCCAGGACATTTCATCGGATCAACACGCCACATACAGGTTTTGCAATAAAGGCAAGTCCCAACATCCCGTCCTGCTTTTGCATCATTTACCCAATTGTAATTCACCAATGTACCACGTCCTATATCAACCATATCAACATCAGTTTGCTCCAAAATTTTATCTGCCAGTTCCGGACTATTGATGCCGTTAACTGCGAATACGGGGATTGAAACCGCTTCTTTAATTTTTTGTGCGGCATAAATGATATCCTTAAAAGGATAGTCTTTGGGTACAATCGGTGTGGCTTCCTGTACAAATCCATAAGAAATGTCGAGAAAGTCAACTCCACTTTCTTCAAATATGCGGGCGTATGCAATTCCATCCTCCAATGTCGGTTCAAATCCCCCGAGCCGTATGCCGATGATAAAATTTGATGGCGTCTGTTGACGAATTTCGCGGATGATTTCCAGCGCAAAAAACTCCGGATGCTGACCGTACAAATCATCACGACGGTTGATTCTTCGGTTTAGAAACTGGGAAATAAGGTAGCTATGGCATGCATGGATTTCCACTCCATCATACCCGGCCTTATACGCACGCTTTGCCGCTAAAATGAAATCCTGTTGAATTGCATGCAACTCATCAATTGTTAGTTCGTGTCCTTTTTTGAGCTGCCCTTTTACCATGCATTCATAATCACTTGGACAAACTACTTCCTCTGCAATGCCGACAACACCGGCATGATGTATTTCCACAAAGATCGGTGTGCCCTGACGATGCACTGCGTCCGTTATCCTTTTGAGTCCCACCACCTGTGCATCTTCCCAAATACCAAGCTGTGTGTCCGTTAATCGTCCTTTTTTATTGACGCAAGTTCCTTCCTGGATAATAAGTCCGGCGCCGCCTTTCGCAATGGCTTCATAGTGATCAATATTATTCTGCGTAACATACCCTGTGTCATCTGACCATGTGTAAACCACCATTGGCGGGACAGCAATTCTGTTTTTAACCTTAATATTTTTTATTACTACCTGTTCAAAAAGCTTATTCATCAAAAATTCCTCCATTTATATTGTTTTTCAATTTTTATACTTTCAAAAATGTAAATGCAACCGCTGTAAATATATTTACTTTTTTTCAGTAAGATAATAAAAAAATGCAATAATCGGCATACTAAATCCAATCATAGAAGCTATTGCCCAATTTCCATGAGCATACGCCCATCCTCCCAAAGCAGAGCCTATTGCCCCACCTGCAAAGAAAACCGCCATAAAAACCCCATTTACTCGTCCGTGTATTTCATTGCCTAATGCATAAATTGCCTGCTGGCCGAGGACAAGATTTCCCGAAACCGCCATATCTAAGAGAATTGCAGCCGCGCAAAACAGTAGAAGTGAGATTGTTTGGTTGCTTTGAAAAACATTAGTTACTGCAAAAGAGAATGCAGCAGTCACAAACGCTATCCCTGTAAGTCGTCTGGTCCAGCCTCTGTCTGCTAACCTACCTGTAATCGGTGCTGCAATAGCACCGGCGACACCCACTAAAGCAAATAATGCGATTTTTTTCTGTGACAACTGGAAATGCTCCGCCAGCCATAGAGGCACAACAGTCCAAAAAAGACTAAAGCTTCCGAATAAACATGCCTGATACAATGATCTACGGCGTAAATTAGGCATTGTTTTAAAAAGAAACCAGAGCGACTTTATTATCTCACTATATCCAACCTTTGATGACGGGTTTCGTTTTGGAAGCAGACAGATTAATAGGATTATGAGTATCCCAGTGATAATCGCAGATAGGGAAAACACCGTCTGCCAT